>DAOUPR010000080.1 GCA_030626065.1 Clostridium sp.
CTAGCATTCATCTCCATCCTCAACAAAGTAGGATGGAGATGAATGCGTAAAAATAACTTATTTGTAGTATATTTTGTATAAAAATATACTCAGTAGTAAATAATATAAATAGGTTATATATATGAATTTAGATACAAATAACCATTCAGTATTCTTGATACATTATCATCTTGTATTAGTGATAAAATATAGAAGAGAAGTAATAAATGATGACATAAGTAATAGATTACAAGAAATATTTGACAAGATAAGCGCAAATTACAATATAGCCATTGAAGAATGTGAATATGATAAAAATCATATTCACATACTATTCAAAGCACACCCAAATAGTGAGTTATCAAAATTCATAAACGCTTATAAAAGTGCAAGTAGTAGACTTATAAAAAAAGAATTTCCTCAAATAAAAAAAACAGTTATGGAAAGAATATTTTTGGTCAAGAAGCTACTGCTTGCTTACAAAAGGTGGTTCTCCTATAGAAGTAATAAAGGAATATATTCAAAACCAAGGAAAGAAATGAGGTGAAGGAGTTGCTAAAAGCTTATAAATATAGAATATATCCAAATTCAAAGCAAAGATTATATCTAGCTAAAACATTTGGTTGCACTAGATTCATATATAACAAAATGTTAGAAGATAGAATAAAATCATATGAAGAAAATAAAGATTTAGATATTAAAAATGAGAGTATAACTTAAGATTTTATTATGTAATTATGAAATTTAGTATAAAATCTAAAGATAATAAAGGGGTGATTTTTTGAAAAACAAGCCTGTTAAAATTTCAATTATTGGAGCTGGTTTTGTAGGTTCAACAATAGCTTATACTTTAATGCTTTCAGGATTAGCATCAGATATTGTAATTATTGATATCGATAAAGAAAAAGCTTATGGAGAAAAGCTAGATCTTTCACATGGAGCTTCATTTGTAAAACCTGTAGAAATATATACAGGAGAATATAGCGAAACTAAAGATTCAGATATAATAATTATTACAGCTGGGGCAGCACAAAAGCCTGGGGAAACAAGATTAGATTTGGTGAACAAAAATTTTGAAATATTTAAAGGAATTGTTCCTAATGTAGTTAAATACTCGCCACAATCAATTTTGTTAGTTGTTTCAAATCCAGTTGATATATTAACATATATAACTTATAAACTAGCTAATTTTCCAAAGGAACGTGTTATTGGTTCAGGTACAGTATTAGATACATCGAGATTAAAGTATTTGATTAGTAAAAATTTAAATATAGATGCTAGAAACATCCATACATATATTATGGGAGAACATGGTGATTCAGAAATAGGGGCTTGGAGTTTAACAACTGTAGCTGGTATGAGTATTGAGGATTATTGTAATGATATATGTAAAAAATGCAAAGGGATAGGTAAATATGAATTAATAGAAAGTGTGAGAAAAGCAGCTTATGAAGTGATTGAAAAAAAAGGTGCCACCTATTATGCTATTTCTTTAGCGGTAAAAAGAATTGTAGAAACTATTATACGTGATGAAAAATCGATTTTAACAGTATCATTTCTTTTAGAAGGGCAGTATGGGCTTAAGGATTTATATATGGGAAATCCTTCTATAGTTGGTTCGAAGGGAGTAATTAAGAGTTTAGAAGTTCCACTTAATGAAGATGAATTATTAAAATTGAGAGAATCGGGGAATGCATTGAAAGAATATTTGGATAGAATAGTTTTCTGAAAATTTTATTAGATTAGGTTATTAGATTAGGTTATTAGGCTATATGAATTGGTTGATATTTTTTTGTATTTTATATAAAGAACTTACTAGGAAAATAATAATTGTTGACATAGATGGCTTATAAGGGTAACATAGTATTGAAATGTAATAGTGTATTAGATGGGGTGCTGATGTTTTTGGCTGAGATAGAACAAAAGAGTTCTGACCCTTTAACCTGATCCAGGTAATGCTTGCGGAGGGAAAGTAGATAATTCTAGAATTAATAATTAGAAATATATACAACCCTTTGTCATAATTGGCAAAGGGTTTTGTTTTTTTGAGATTACAATACATATTTAAATATATTAATTTAAAAGAATAAAACAAAATTTAATAAGGGGGAATTTGAAATGTTAAATGTAAATGTAAGTCTTCAAGTAATACCAGTTGTTATAGAGGAACAGATTTATCCAGTAGTTGATAAAGTAATAGAATACATAGAGTCAACAGGGGTAAAGTACGAAGTAGGAGCAATGGAAACTACAATGGAAGGCGATTATGATGAATTAATGAAAATAGTAAAAAGAGCACATGAGATATGTGTAGAAGAAGGTGCAGCTAGAGTTGTATCTATGATTAAAATTGACTATAAGCCAAAAGGTGTGACAATGGATGAAAAAACGTACAAATACAGGTAGAATTGCAATATCATTATTTTTTCAATTCTTACTACTTTTCATATGGCAACTTGTTGTAGATAGAGGAGTAATTGAAAGATATTCACTACCTTCTCCTACAGATGTAATACAAGCTTTGATAAATATGTTTCCAGCAGTAAACATACATTTAATAATAACTTTGAGAGAAGCAATGCTTGGTTTTGGAATATCTATAATATTGTCTTTGATACTTGCAGTGCTTATGGATCAATTCAAAACAGTAAGAGATGTTTTGTATCCTATTTTAGTTGTTTCTCAGACTGTACCTGTTGTTGTATTAGCACCACTTTTTGCAATGTGGTTTGGACTTGGATTACTTCCTAAAGTCATTGTAGTCGTTTTAGTTTGTTTTTTTCCTATAGTTATAAGCCTAATGGATGGTTTAGATTCAGTGGATAAAGATATGGTTAACTTATTAAAATCTATGGGAGCATCAAAAGTGCAGATATTTAAAAAAGTTAAATTCCCAGCTTCCCTTACTAACTTTTTTTCTGGTTTAAGAATAGCCGCTACCTATAGTATAATGGGTGCAATTATTGGAGAATGGCTAGGAGGATACAATGGACTTGGTCTTTATATGTTACGACTTAGAAAAAGTTTTGCTATAGATAAGGTATTTGCAGTAGTTATTATTATAGTTATATTGAGTATGACCTTATTTGGAATAATATATTTGTTGCAATATTTATTTATGCCATGGAGTAGGACAGAAAATTAATAATGCACAATGCACAATGCACAATGCACAATTAAGGATGATTTTGCTACGCAAAATCTACTATTAAATTAAAAGATTTCCGAAGAATGAGTAAATCATCCTTCATTTAACACTCCACACTTAACATTTCACACAATTATAAAAATTGAAATTTATTTATTTAAACAATGCTATTTATATAAACTATACTTTAAATAATAACAAAAAAAGAGAGGGGTTTATTTATGAAAAAACTAGTGTCAATAGTAACAGCTTTATTATTAGTAATGGGAGTTTTTGCTGGATGTGCTGGCAATAATGCTGACGAAAATAACACAAATGAAGAGGTAACTAATAACGAAAATACAAATGAAGATGATAAGACAGAAGAATTACAAAAAGTTACTGTAATTTTAGATTGGGTTCCTAATACAAATCATACAGGATTGTATGCTGCATTAGATTTAGGATACTATGAAGAAGAAGGACTTGAGGTTGAAATTATTCAACCATCTGAAGGTGGAACAGCAAGTTTAATTGCTGCAAACCAGGGACAATTTGGTATTTCGTATCAAGAAGAAGTTACTTATGCGGTGACTGCTGAAAATCCATTACCTATTAAAGCAATAGCAACGATTTTACAACATAATACTTCAGGTTTTGCATCTCCAAAAGAGAAAAACATTGAATCACCTAAAGATTTTGAAGATAAAATATATGGTGGATGGGGATCTCCATCAGAGGTAGCAATATTACAAGCATTAATGGAAGAAGAAGGAGCAGACATAGATAAACTTACAATAGCTGATGTAGGAGCAGAGGACTTTTTTACTTCAACTAAGAATAGCACTGATTTCCAATGGATTTTTTATGGTTGGGATGGGGTTCAAGCTGAATTAACAGATTTTGATCTTAATTATATTGATATTGGGAAATTAGATAATAGATTAGATTATTATACACCTGTTATTATTACAAATACAGATATAATTGATAATAATCCAGAGTTAGCAGAAAAATTTATGAAAGCTACTACAAAAGGATATGAGTATTGTATTGAAAATCCTGAAGGTGCAGGAGAAATTCTTGTAAAATATGCTCCAGAATTAGATACAGAATTAGTTGAGGCAAGTCAAAAATGGTTAGCAGATAAATATCAAGATGATGCTCCAAGATGGGGTGAAATGAAAGATGAAGTTTGGAATAACTATACAACTTTTATGTATGAAAAAGAATTAATTCCTTCAGGTATGAAGGCAGAAGAGGCATATACAAATGAATTCTTACCAACAAAATAAACTTCACGCTAACAATCTAAAGAAAAACTTTGGTGATAAGAAAATCGTAGATGATGTATCATTCTATGTTAATGATAATGAATTTGTAAGCTTACTTGGACCAAGTGGAAGTGGGAAGAGTACAATTTTTAATATGATTGCAGGTCTCCTGCAAGTAGATAATGGAGAAATAATTATTGATGGAGAAGATTTTACAGGAAAAGTAGGTAAGGTCAGTTATATGTATCAAAAGGACCTTCTTCTTCCTTGGAATAATATTCTTGATAATGTTTCTATGCCTCTTGTTTTAAAAGGAAAAAATAAAAAACAAGCAAAAGAAGAGGCGAAAAAGTACTTTGAGACTTTTGGATTACAGGGTTTTGAAGATAGCTATCCTAGTCAATTATCTGGAGGAATGAAACAAAGGGCAGCATTGCTTAGAACATACCTTTTTTCAAATGATATGATGCTACTAGATGAGCCTTTTGGAGCATTAGATGCAATAACCAGATCAAAAATGCATTTTTGGTTATTAGATGTGCTAAAGAAATATAATTCTACGGTGCTTTTTATAACCCACGACATAGAAGAGGCAATTTTTTTATCAGATAGAATTTATATTCTTTCAGATAAACCAGCAAAAATTAAAGCTGAAATAAAAGTAAACTTATCCAATAGAATGAGTAAGGATATTGTTACAACTGCAGAATTTAATGAAATAAAGAAAAAAATACTGCTTGCGTTATAAATAAGATATAAAAAAAGAATTTCCTTTTGAGGAAATTCTTTTTTAAAAATAAAATATTTTTAATGTTAATGTTAAATCAAACTAATCTCGAGTCTTTCTAGCTTTACTAAAACTTGAATTTCTTTTTCAGAAACAGTTTCAGTTTTTAAACTTCTGTTATTACTTATCAATAGAACTTGACTATTGCCTAATTTTTTCACTTGCCTTATGTATCTTTCATTTCCCTTTTGGATTAAGCAAATTGAATTATTGAAAATTTGGTTTGTAATAACTCCAAATGCAATATCTCCATTTTGAATTCTGAAACCTAACATATCATCATCCATTATTTTTAAATATAGAACTTTATCTTTAGAATGTCCTTCTATTTTATTAGATTCAATGGGCAATTGTTTTTTGCCTAATATGTTATTTAAAGAATAATCATATATAGGTACAGATTTTAGTACAGAACTAAAAGCATCATTCCATACATCTTGAACTTTGCCTAATTTTGTAGTTCTATTTTCTGGTTTCGTTGTTTTTGTTGTTGTTACTTCCTCTTCAAAAGATAAGGTAATATCATTTAGATTTTTACCTAATATTTTTGAAATTTTATCTATCATTTGTTCATTCAGAACTTTCCTACCAGATTCTACTTCTTTAATAAATTTTTCAGAAGCTCCGATTTTTTTTGCTAGCGCTTTTTCAGATATTTTAGAATCTAGTCTAGCTTTTCTTAGTTGTTCACCAAGTCGACTCATGCTAACACCCCTCAACTACAACTGTAAATTTTTACTGTACACTGTTAATTTAAAAATAACTGTGCACAATATTTAAGTAACTGTGAACCGTGCACTTTGCACTGTGAACTGGAACCTATAACTTTTCTGGTTCTTCGTAATCCACCCCAAATGTATCTACAGTAACTTCAATCATTACTTGATCTTCATAAGGCTTATCTCTGAAATCAGTTTTTGTTTGAACAATTGCATCTACAGCTTCAATACCTTCTATAACCTTTCCAAATGAAGCATATTGGTTATCTAGGTGTGGAGAGTCAGATGTCATAATAAAGAATTGACTTCCAGCTGAGTTAGGGGCAGATGTTCTAGCCATTGATAAAACGCCTTTAGTATGTTTTAAATCATTTTTGAAACCATTAGATGTAAACTCACCTTTTATAGAATATCCTGGTCCGCCTGTACCAGTACCATCAGGATCTCCACCTTGTATCATAAAGCCTGGAATGACTCTATGGAATATTACTGAATTATAATATTCTTGTTTAATAAGACTTATAAAGTTTTTTACAGTATTAGGAGCTATGTCAGGATAAAGCTCTGCTTTAATAACATCTCCGTTAATCATTTTAATAGTTACGATTGGATTCATTTTGTTACCTCCGTTTATTTATATAATTATTAATGCACTTTTTCAATGCACAATGCACAATGCACAATTAAGGATGAAATTTTTTAGCGGAGCTAAATAATTTCTTTAATTTGTTTAAAGATTTTGATTAATGATAAATCATTAATCATTAATCTTGAATTATAAAACATAAATTATAAAACATAAATTATAAAACATAAATTACCAATGAATAATGATTGTTTTTGTTTTAGTGTTTTTCTTCTATTAATTAAAGATTTTCTGACCAAAGGGAAGAAAAACATCCACAATTGTACATTGTAAATTGTGCATTGTGCATTGAATTAATCTGACCAAAGGGAAGAAAATCATCATCAATTGTGCATTGTGCATTATGCATTGTGAATTATCTTTTAAAATGTGCCTTGCTCTTAAAGTATTTCTATTTCAGTTTTTTCCAAAACAGCATCTGTATTATTTTCAATGAAAGAAATAACTGTTTGAAGTTCACTATCAGCATGTCTTGTAGAATTAGTGACACAAGCGATACCAATAATTATTGTTTGATGGTAGTCTTGAGCATCTACTTCAGCAATTGATACGTTGAATCGATGTTTTACTTTGTTTATAATACTTTTAACAATCATTCTTTTTTCTTTTAAAGAATGGACCCAAGTGGCAGAAAATTTAATTGTTGCAGTTCCTATAATCAAAAGAACACCTCTTTTATATTTAGGCTATATTTTAGAATATTGTTGATATTTAAACTATTGTTTAAATAATTTGATCTAGTTTTAATAATAATGTGCAATTTGCAATTAGCAATTTGTAATTAAAGAGAATTTTGCTATGCAAAATCTTTGAATTAATTAAATAATTAAAGATTTTCTGACCAAAGGGAAGAAAATCAACATCAATTGCACATTACCTATGAACAATAACTATTAAATAAACAATACTTATTAATATCAGCAATAATTTAAAATATAACTATATATTTATAATTATAGTCTATACATCAAAAAGTAAATTATAACTCATCTTTACAATTCTATCACTTTCAAGAGAGTTAAAAATAGTTATTTTACCACTTTCAGTTTGATTATTCAATATATTTAGGGTAGTTAACTTGTGTTTTAGTTGTTTTGCTGTTCCTTGTCCGCCGTCAATAATATGTATGTTATTACCTATTATATTTTTAATCTCTTTTTTTACAAAAGGGTAATGAGTACAACCTAAAACTATGGAAGAAACATTATGTTGTTTTAGTGGCATTAATTTTTCTTTTAGATATTCATGTAAATCTTCTCCTTCAATTATACCTTCTTCAATAAATTCTACTAATCCAGGACAAGGCAAAGGTAGTATTTCAGAGTTATTGCTATATTTTGTTAATAGATTTTTAAATTTTTTTTCTGATAAAGTCATTGGAGTAGCCATGATTATTATTGAACCATTAATATCTAATTGAGTAGCTGGTTTTAATGCTGGCTCTATACCTATTATTGGAATTGCTTTGAATTCTTTTCGCAAATCATTTATAGATGCAGAGGTTGCAGTGTTACAAGCTACTACAATTGCTTTGACGTTTTTACTAACAAGATATTTAATAGCATTAAAACTTAGTTTTTTAACTTCTTCTAGTGATTTTGTACCATAAGGCGCATTTTTAGAATCACCGAAATAAATAAAATTTTCGTTTGGAAGTATTTTTATTGCTTCCTTTAAAACACTAATACCTCCAACGCCGGAATCGAAAAAACCAATTGGTCTATTATTCATCAGCAGCAACTGTTTAAGAACAGTCTGCACCTCCTAACTTGAATTATTGAGTAAATGTGTATAGATAAATATTTAAATGGTTACTTATTAAATTATACAAAACATATTCATCCAATACCACTATTATTTTCTTTTTTGCTGAAATAATAGCTACAATATATATTTAATAAAAGTTCTGTTTTAACGAGTTGTTGATATAGATAAGGCTTGTTTTTATAAAATATATCTATTGTTGATTAATAAGCAGAATTAAGATAATTAAGTTTTTTTCCCTTAATTGATAATTTTATAGTTTGTTATATTATGAAATTATTATCATATTAACATTAAATATTCTGAAAATATATAAAAAAACAAAGATATCTATTGTTATTAGTTTTGTTTTAATTTATAATTTACTATAATAAGAGACTGTAAATTATTAAAAAAATAAAAAAAATATATATTTATTGATTAAATCGCAATCAATATTTGAGTATTAAAATTCATTAATGCTTACAATTATAACAAAATGATATTAATTTAATAAAATTATTGACAAATCGATAAAAATAATATAATATTTATATATAAATATCAATAAAACGGACAAGATTATTAAAACATTTAGTAAGTGAACATTTTGATTTGTTATTAAAATAACTTTGAGAAGTAATTAATGTTTAGTTTAGAGTGTTATTAGGAAAAATATAAATAGGGAAATATAAGGAGGAAAATTTATGTTTAAAGATTTGATTTTTGCAATACCAAAAGAAAAGCACACAACTGACGCGGTTTATGAGATTCTTACAGCTCATCCAGAGATTAAGTTTGTTTCTATAGTAGGAGTGGATTTATCAGGAAATGACACAGATGAAAAAATTCCTGTAAGTGTTATGTTAGAAGATATTGATAAATTCTTACAAGGAGCAGTTCAAACTGATGGATCTTCTGTTGTTTTACCAGGAATTGCTACATTAAATAATGCTAAAGTTGATATGATTGCTGATTTAGATGTAAACTGGTTTGTTGATTATGATTATAAATTACTTTGTCAAGAAACTGGAAAGCCAGTAGGAACTTTGAGAATTCCTTGTTCTCTAATTCATGAAGGAAAAGCAGTAGATTCAAGATCAATACTAAAGTCTGCTATTAAATATGTAGAAAGTACTTTGTTTGAGATGTATAAAAGTAAGCCAGAATTATTAGAACCATATGGTCTTACATTTGATGATGTAGATAAAATTGAAGCAACAGCGGCAACAGAATTAGAATTCTGGGTTAAAACTCCAAAAGAAAGAGCTCATATTGAGCAATTATCTACAACTCAAGTATTACAAGAATCTTATTGGACTAGAACTAAAGGTTCTGTTAGAAGAGCATTAGAGGAATCATTATTATTATTAGATAAGTATGGTCTTGAAGCAGAAATGGGTCATAAAGAGGTTGGTGGAATTAAATCTACTTTAGGAGAAAATGGAGACTTTTCTCATATACTAGAGCAACTAGAAATAGATTGGAAGTATGCAGATGCAGTTCAAGCTGCTGATAATGAATTACAAGCAAGAATTATTGTAAGACAAACTTTTAGAAGATACGGATTAGATGTTAATTTCTTAGCTAAACCTATTGATGGAGTAGCTGGTAGTGGAGAGCATACACATCTTAGTTTTTCTTTGAAATTGAAAAATGGAAAGATGATAAACTTATTTACTGCTACAGATAAAGAACAATTCTTAGGATTAATAGGATATGCATCATTAATGGGTGTTTTAAATAACTACGAAGTTATCAATCCATTTGTATCAGCAACAAATGATTCATTAAGAAGATTAAAACCAGGTTTTGAAGCACCTGTATGTATAGTAACATCTATAGGACATGAAGTTGAAATACCTTCAAGAAATAGAACAATATTAGTAGGTGTTGTTAGAGATGAAAGAAATCCAATGGCTACTAGATTTGAATTAAGAGCTCCAAATCCTCATTCAAATACTTATTTAGTATTAGCTGCTATGTTTATGGCAGCAGTAGATGGAATGAAGTATGCTGTTAATAATAATAAAACTGAAGCAGATTTACTTGCAGAGCTTTCTAAAGATGCAGGAGAAGAAGTGGGTACTTACTTTGCTAAGGATAGAGCTTACAGAAGTGAAGAAGATGTATTCGAAGACTTTACAGAGGAAGAAAGAATTAGAATGTTTGGTGCAGCGCCTGAAACTGTATATGAAAACTTACTTGGATTTAAGAAATATCCAGAAAAAGTTGCAATGTTAAAATCTGGTGACGTATTCACTGAAAAGTTATTAGCATCTTTTACTGAAGGGGTAGAGAGAAGATGGGTAGTAGAATTAGCAGGTAGAATAATTCCTAGCTATATGGCAGAAGTTAGAAAAGCTAAGAAATTACACTCCAATGAAAGTGGAAATGATGTAGATGCTTCTAACTGGGCAAAAGTAAATGAATTAAGAGTAGAATTGATGAAAGATACACCAGAATCAAAATGCTTATTCAATAAAATAAGAGTTGCTGTTGAAGCAGGAGAGTATGCTGCGGTTTCAGATATGCAAATAGTATTAGATGCAAAGATGAATGAATTAAGAGCATTATATGCTACTTATAAAGCTAATATATTAGATCTTTAATATTAGAAACAGTTCCTATTGGGAACTGTTTTTTTCTGCATAGAGATTATTTTTTTTATTGAATATGAAATATACTTTAAAATATAGTTAAATTTAATAATATTCAATTGAAAAATATATAAGAGTATAATAATATTAAAG
>DAOUPR010000229.1 GCA_030626065.1 Clostridium sp.
ATGATTAAAGATTTTCTGACCAAAGGGAAGAAAATCAACATCAATTGCACATTGCATATTGCAAATTGCACATTGCAAATTGTTTATAAATAAAAACTGTTAAAATCAACAATATTTATTAATAGCAACAACTCTATAAAACATAACTTTTTATAAATTAAATATATGTAAAAAAATACATTATATACTTTGGATTTTTATACAGATTGAGGGGAAAATATTATTAATGAAAGGCTAAGTTTCAGAGAAGGGTTGATATGAAGAAGTTATGTTTTATATAAGGTACTTATTTTGAATGATGAACAATGCACAATGCACAATTAAGGATGATTTTCCTTCCGTTGGTCAAAAAATCTTTAATTAGGTTAAAGATTTCAGAAGAATAAGGAAGTCATCCTTAATTGCAAATTGAACATTGCAAATTGCACATTAATATTAGAAATAAAAATAATTTATTCAAGCAATAGCTTAGATATCAACAATACTCTAAAATATAGCTAATAATTAAAAAGGAGATTGTGAATTTATGAAAAAATTTAATAAAGTTTTAGCATTAGTGTTTGCTTCAATGTTAATTTTAATAACTGCTACAGCATGTCAAAATGATATTGAAAATGAAGATGGAAATATTAATAAAGAAGAAAATGAACAGATGGAAGAAGAAATGGATGAAAATGTAGAAGGAAAGAAAGAAGAGGAAGAAGCTATAGAAGAAGAGTTAAGTACAAATTATGAAACTATGTTGCTAAGAGATCAAAAGATTAGTGATATGATTAAGAGTATGGATGAAGTTAAAGATGCAGAAGTAGCTACTTATGAAAATAATTCATTAATAGCTGTTGTACTTCAAGATGATGTAGAGGAACTTAATGAAGAATTGAAAGAAAAAATAACAGAAGAAGTTAAAGCAGTAGATGAAACTATAGAAAACGTTAAAATTACAGAGGATGAAAATATAAAGGAAGAATTAAAGACTACTAAAGAAAGTATGAAAAGTGAGGAAACGTCAGAAGATCTAGAAAATAAAGTTAAAGAATTGTTTGAAGGAATAGAATAGAATTAAATGCACAATGCACAATGCACAATGCACAATGCACAATTAAGGATGATTTTCTTCTCTTTGCTCAGAAAATCTTTAATAAATTAAGAGATAAAAAAATTCTCGACAACAGGAGAGAATCATCCACAATTGCAAATTGCAAATTGCACATTGAAAATTGAAAATTATATTTTAAAAAGAATTGAAAATTATCTTTTAAAAAGCATTTCATATAATATTTAAGAAAAAATCTCTTTTTATCATTCAATTAGTAAAGAAAAATACATAAAAATGTAGAATTGATAAATTTTATACAAAAATATAAAAAATTTTAATTTTTTTCGGTTTTTATAGTGGAATTTTCAACTTAAAGCTATATAATATAGGTAGAATGACAAAAATATTAATACAAACAACAGAAGGAGAAAGATATGCTTAAAAAAAGAAGAATTGCACTAATAATTTGTTTGATTGTGAGTTTATCTGTAGCTTCAGGATGTTCTGAAAATACAGTAAAAGATAATAGCAATAATACTAATTCGCAAGTAGAGATTGAGGAAGAAAATAAAGAAAATATAAACAATGAAAATGTAACAGAAAATGAAAATGTTGAAGAAAATGAAGAAGTTGTAGTAGAGGAAGAAGATGAAAGTAAACAGGGTGAAGCTGCAGTAGGCGAGGAAGTTTATATTAGTGCAAATCCACTTGTTTTTAGAGAAGGAAGCGATAAAACTACATCAAAACTAGGTACGATACTAAAAGGAACACCAGTTACTATAGAAAATATAGAAACTAATGAAAATGGAGAAAAGTGGTACAAGGTTACCCATAATGGGAAAACAGGATTTATTGCTTCTCAATATACTGTTCAGGATAGAACTGAATTATTAACAACAACTTTTAAAGATTTAGATTTTGAACCAAGAGATAAACAAATTTATGAAGATAATAAACCAGTAAAAGTTAAAGGCATATATTTAACTAAATA
Organism: Clostridium sp.; assembly: GCA_030626065.1. Lineage (GTDB taxonomy): Bacteria > Bacillota > Clostridia > Clostridiales > Clostridiaceae > Clostridium_AF. The sequence goes on from DAOUPR010000229.1 coordinate 2,028, forward strand.
TTCTACTAGTGGTAAAAAAATAGATCAATTAATATCTATGGCTAAATCTTCAGGAATAAATACTTTTGTTATTGACGTAAAAGATGATAGAGGAGAAATGCTATTTTATTCTGAAGCAGCAGCAACACATGCGCCAGAGGCAAATGATGCAATTGTAATTAAAGATATTAATGCATTTATTCAAAAGTTAAAAGATAACGGAATATACTCAATTGCTAGGATTGTAAGTTTTAAGGACCCTATTTATTCTAATGACAATTTAGATAGATGTATTATTTATAAAGATACAAAAGAGGTTTATAAGTCTAAGGATGGGTTAGCATGGGCAAGTGCTTATGATAGAGATTTATGGCAATATAATATTGATGTTGCTAAGGAAGCAGCAGAAGCTGGCTTTAATGAGATACAATTCGATTACGTAAGATTTCCTGCATCAGGTGGAGGTAAATTGGATGAAATAGTGGATTACAGAAATCATGAAAATGAATCTAAACCTAAAGCAATACAAGAGTATTTGAAGTATGCACATGATGAATTATCACCTTACCATGTTTATATTGGCGCTGATGTATATGGATTAGTTGGATCAGTTGAAAATGATATGTCTTTAGGTCAATATTGGGAAGCGATTAGTAATGTTGTTGATTATATTTGCCCTATGATGTATCCTTCCCATTATGCAGAATATACTTATGGTGTTGAGACACCGGATGCAGATCCATATAATTTATTACGTTACGGTGCAAGAGATGCTGTTTTAAGAAATGAAAATATAAAAACTCCTGCTACAATAAGACCTTGGATACAAGATTTTACAGCATCTTGGGTTAAAGGGTATATACCATATGGAGATACAGAAGTAAAAGCACAAATAAAAGCATTAGAGGAAAATGGTATAGATGAATTTATGCTTTGGAATGCATCAAATAAGTATCATTCAGGAGCTGTTGAATAGTTATTAAATTATAATTAAAAAGAGATTTTTTAGTGATACTAAAAAATCTCTTTTTTAAATTGTTGTCTTTTAAGATATTGTTGATATTTAAACTATTGTTAAATAAATTAGCTTGTTTTAAATAATAATGTGCAATTTGCAATTAAGGATGATTTTGCTAAACAAAATCTTTAAACTAATTGAATTAAAGATTGTCGGCGTAAGATAAGAATTATCCATATAAATAAGTCTATGTTTTAAATAATGGGGAACAATAAGGTTAATAAGATGTAGATAATAAAATATTGGAAAAATATCGTGGAATTTATCGAAATTCATTGAAATATTTTAAAAAAAATATGATAATATAATTAGACTCATTAATAGTGGAAAGGATAAGATGATTATGAATAATTTTGCTATTGTAACAGATTCATGCTGCGATTTACCATATAGTTTAATAAAAGATAAAAAAATACCATTTGTTAGTTTAACAGTATCCTATAATGGGGAAGAGTATATCGATGATTTTGGAGAAACTTTAACTTCAAAAAAATTTTTTAGTGATATGAGAAATGGCGCATTACCTGATACATCACAACCTAATAGTGAGGATTATATTAAAGTTTTTGAAGAATTGCTTAAAGAGGGTAAAGATATTATCTATATATCAGTATCTTCTGCTCTTAGTGGAACTTTTAATAGTGCAAGAATCGGTAAAGAAATGATGATAGATAAGTATCCAGATAGAAAAATTTATCTCTTTGATACATTAACATCATCATTAGGTCAAGGTTTGATGGTTTTAAAAGCTTATGAAATGAAAGAACAGGGCAGTTCTTTTGAAGAGGTCGTAGATTATTTAGAGATGAATGTATTTAACTATAATACGTACATTACGGTAGATGATTTAGGACATTTGAAAAGAAGTGGAAGAATATCAGCTGCAGCTGCTACAGTAGGTATGGTTTTACATTTGAAGCCAGTTTTAACAATAAATAATGAAGGTAAAGTTATGCCTGTTGTGAAAATTAGAGGTAGAAAGAAAACCATCAAAAAATTAGCAGACTTTGTTGTTGAAAGAATAAAGGAATCAGAAGAGCAGACAATAGCAATATGTCATGGCGATTGTCTCTCAGAAGCTTTGAAACTTAAAGAAATAATTTTAGAAAGAGTAGAAGTGAAAGATGTAGTAATTAATGAAATTGGACCAGTTGTAGGAAGATTTGGAGGACCAGGAGCTTTGGCTGTTTTCTTTAAAGGAATGGAAAGACAGCATCACATAATCGAAAGGTTAGATCATATTAATGAAGACAAATAATTAATTATTAATTAGCAATTAGCAATTAACAATTTTCAATTAGCAATTAAGGATGATTCTCTCCATTCTTCCAAGAATCTTTAAATTAATTAAAGATTTTGTGACCAAAGGGAAGAAAATCATCCATAATTGTGCATTGTGCATTGTGCATTGTGCATTGTGCATTATTCATTATGCATTTTATTTTTACAATTTCTTAAAATAGTTTAAGAATTTAAAAAAGTTAGGTAGAGTAGTATTCCTAACTTTTTTAGATTATGTTATGAGGGGAATTATAATGTATATTTTTATTGGAGTAGTTTTTTTTATAGTATTAGTTGATCAGTTATCAAAATATAATGTAAGTATAAAACTTAAAGGTAAGCCTAAAAGAGAAGTGTTTAAAAATAAGCTTTATTTTATATATACTGAAAATGAAGGTGCTTTTTTGGGTTTCTTGAGTAAAAGAAAGAAATTATTAAAAATTATATCTTTCATTTCAATTGTAGTATTAATCTTATATTTTTTACAAAGTAATGATTATAAAAATAATCTTTTAAGTATTTTGGCATTTGGATTTTTTATTGGAGGAGGAATCTCCAATTTGGTTGATAGATTTGTCAGAGGGAAAGTAATTGATTTTATTTTCTTTAATATTAAAAAGTGGCCTGTTTTTAATATAGCAGATTTCTTTGTTTTTGCGGGTGTTGCTCTTATATTTATTAATGAAATAAAATGAGGAAGATTTTTAAATCTTCCTCTGTGAATGGGGATAGCTATAGATGGATTTAAATCTATATCTGTCCTTGCAGTAGTATTATATGTAAAAATAAAATAAATATTTGAGTTAATTTATGGAAATGGCGGTGAACAGATAGATGAAAATATTTAAAGTTTTCAAATTAAAAAAGGAAGCAGAATTACTTGATTCAAAATACTTTATTATTAA
>DAOUPR010000287.1 GCA_030626065.1 Clostridium sp.
AGCAGCATTAGTTGTACATCTTGGAGATGCTAGGACTTCAGTACTTCATCCAGCAAGTACTACACACAGACAATTAAATGAAGAACAGCAAATTGCAGCTGGGGTTTTACCAGATTTGATTAGAGTGTCTGTGGGGATAGAAGATATAGACGATATAATTCTTGACCTTGATCAAGCGTTAAATAATATTTAGGAAGGATTGTATATATGTCAATTGTAGTTCCAAAAAAGTTACCAGCTATAGATACATTAAAAAAAGAAAATATATTTGTAATGGACTATGAAAGAGATATGCATCAAGATATAAGACCTTTAAAAATATTAATTTTAAACTTGATGCCTACTAAAATTGATACAGAAACACAATTGGTTAGATTAATAGGAAATACTTCACTGCAAGTAGAAATGGTATTAATTAATACTAAGACGCATAAATCTATGAATACATCTTATAAACATCTAAAAATGTTTTATAGTACTTTTGATGAAATAAAGAATGAGAAATTTGATGGGATGATTATTACTGGGGCTCCTGTTGAAAAGATGGATTTTGAAGATGTGGATTATTGGGAAGAGTTAAAGGAAATAATGGAGTATTCAAAGAAAAATGTAACTTCAACACTACATATTTGTTGGGGAGCGCAAGCAGGATTATATTATCATTATGGAGTACAGAAACATCTTCTTTCAAAAAAAATGTTTGGGGTTTTTAAACATGAAGTTAAAAATAGAAAGTGTGAATTAATGAGAGGTTTTGATGATGAGTTCTATGCACCACATTCAAGACATACTGGAATAGCAAGAGAGGATATTCAAGGGTGTACTGATTTAGAATTACTTGCAGAATCGGAGGAAGCTGGACCTTATATTGTTATAGGGGAAGAGGGAAGGCAAATTTTTGTGACAGGACATTCTGAATATGATGCAGATACTCTGAAATATGAATATGTAAGGGATTTGAAAAAGGGGCTCAATATAGAAATACCAAAGAATTATTTTAAAAATGATAATCCAGAACAAGAGCCACTAGTTAGATGGAGAAGTGGGGCAAATCTTCTTTTCTCTAATTGGTTGAATTATTATGTTTATCAAAGAACACCTTATAATATTGAAGAAATATAAAAAGCGGCTCTGCCGCTTTTTATATTTTAATAAAACAATAATTTATAAGTCAACAACTCTTTAATACAGAACTTTAAAAAAGTGGTATAATTTTATTGGTAATTACTATAAAATTGTTGTGAACTGTGAACTGTGAACTGTGAACTGTGAACTAAAATCGAGGTGTGGTTAAAGTGTACATAAATATATATAAATCTCCTATTGGTTTTTTAGAAATTGCTACTAATGAAGAGAGGTTATGCTATATTAACTTCGTAGAAGATGAAAAAGATTATACTAAACAGTATAATGAAACCAAAAATCAGCCATTATATGAAGAAAGTATTCGGGTATATAATAAAGTTATTAATCAATTAGAGGAATACTTTAATGGAAAAAGAAAAGAATTTGATATAGATTTAGTTTTGGAAGGTACAGAATTTCAAAATAAAGTTTGGAATGAACTGAATAATATTCCCTATGGAGAAGTTAGAAGTTATAAAGATATTGCAGAAGCTATAAATTCACCAAAAGGATATAGAGCAGTAGGCAATGCTAATAATAAGAACAAAATACCAATTATAATACCATGCCATAGAGTAGTTGGCTCAAATGGTAAATTAGTAGGATATGCAGGTGGGATGTGGAGGAAGGAATGGCTACTTAACCATGAAAAAAATTAATGCACAATGCACAATGCACAATGCACAATGCACAATTAAGGAGGAAATATTTTAGCGGAGCTAAAATATTTCTATAATTATATTAAATAATAATTTTGCTTTGCAAAATTTATAAGAAGATTTTAATAAAATAAAGATTTTCTGACCGGAGGGAAGAAAATTATCAATAATTGTGCATTGTGTATTGATAATTGTGCATTGAAAAAAAGTGCATTTCCTTTAAAATAATAAATGGATAAAATTTAGTAAGAGGTGAAAATAATGAATAAAGTATTAGAAAAATTAGAACCTAAAAGAGTATTTAACTATTTTGAAGAGATAAGTAATATCCCAAGAGGATCAGGTGATGAAAAGAGGATTTCAGATTATCTCGTGAGTTTTGCTAAAAATTTAAATTTTGAATATTATCAAGATGAGGCATTGAATGTAATAATTAAAAAACGAGCATATAAAGGTTATGAAGATGCGCAAACTGTAATTATTCAAGGACATATGGATATGGTATGTGAAAAAAGTCAGGATTCAAAGCATAATTTTACCGAGGATTCTTTGGAACTAAAAATAGATGGAGATTTTATAAAAGCCAATGATACAACTTTAGGAGCTGATAATGGAATTGCTGTAGCTTATGCTCTAGCTTTATTGGCTTCAAAAGATATTCCACATCCTGCTTTGGAAGTTTTAGTAACCACTGAAGAAGAAACAGGTATGGGTGGAGCTGCAAATGTTGATGGTAGTAAATTAAATGGCACAATATTAATTAATATAGATTCAGAAGAAGAAGGAGAATTACTTACTAGTTGCGCAGGTGGAGTAAGAAGTATTGTTGAATTGCCTATAGATTTAAAAGAGATATTTGGAGAAAAGGCTGAATTTAAAATTAAAATCAGTGGGTTAAAAGGTGGTCATTCAGGTATAGAAATAGATAAAAATAGAGCATCAGCTGCTAAATTACTTGGAAGATTACTATTTAATTTAAATAAAGAATTAAATTTTGAACTAGTTGATATTGAAGCAGGAGCAAAGATGAATGCAATTCCAAGAGATGCTTTTGCTAAAATATTAATAAATAAAAGCGATATACAAAAATTACAAACTATAATTAATTTGTGGGGTTTGAATTTTAACAATGAATACAGTGGAATAGAAGATAAAATCAATATATCTTTAGAAGAAATAGTAAAATCTGATGGAAAAGCTTTTACAGATGATGTAAAAGAAAAAGTTATAGCATTACTTGTAACAATACCACAAGGAGTACAAAATATGAGTGCTCATATAAGCGGATTGGTTCAAAGTTCAACTAACTTAGGAGTAGTTAAAACTACAGATAATATAATAAGTTTTGAAAGTGCTGTTAGAAGTTCTGTAAAATCTTTGAAAGATGAAATAACAAATAGAATTGAAGTCATTTCAAAAATGGTAGGTGCAAATCAGAAACTGGTAAGTGCTTATCCAGAGTGGCAGTATAAAGAAGATTCTTATATCAGAGATTTATTTGCAAGTACATATAAAGATATGTATGGAGTAGATACTAAAGTGACAGCAATCCATGCAGGGTTGGAGTGTGGTCTTCTGAAAGAAAGAATAGGAGATATTGATATGATATCTTTCGGACCTAATATGTATGATGTACATACTCCACAAGAAAGATTAAGTATATCATCAACTAAAAGAACTTGGGAATTTTTACTTGAGGTGCTTAAAAGAATAAAATAATAAAACAAATGCACAATGCACAATGCACAATGCACAATTAAGGAGGAAATATTTTAGCGGAGCTAAAAT
>DAOUPR010000258.1 GCA_030626065.1 Clostridium sp.
ATTAAGGTTAAATATTTACAAAATTGTGCCTTGAAAGGTTAGGACGACAGACCATTTTTGCGCAGTCTGCCGTCCCCTTGCTTCTATTGCTTCTAAATGAAGAGAATATTAAATAATTAATATGGTCCATAATTAATAAGAATAGCAACAAATAAGAATAATATATTAACTATAAAAAACAATCCAACAAGTGGCATAATATATTTAATCCACTTTCTAAATGGAACTTTTGAAAATTCTAAAAATCCAATTAAACATCCTACAGTAGGATAAAAAAGATTAGTTATTCCGTCACCAAACTGATAAGCAAGTATAGCAATCTGTCTATTAAGTCCTACTATATCTGAAATTGGTAACATAGTAGGTAGTGTTATCATAGCTTGTCCACTTCCAGAAGGAATAAAGAAGTTAATGAAACACTGTAAAATAAACATAGAAATACCTGATAATAATAAAGGAAAACTATCTATAACTGATGAAAGTCTGTTAATTATAGTGTCTGCGATATTACCCTGTTCCATGATAACTTGTATAGCTCTTGAAACACCAATTGCCATTGCCGCAACAAAGAGAGATTTTCCTCCTTCTAGGAATCTTGTGGCAATTTTATCTCCATTGTAGCCATATATTAAGCCAACTATTATTGCCCCTATAAGGTAAGTTGTAGACATCTCTGTTATTCCCCATTTTAATTTAAGTGTTCCATATACCACTGTAAATAAGGTCAAAATGAATACTAAAAAAATAATCTTTCTTCTCAGAGTAAACTTCAGTTTTACATCATTATCCTTCTTTCTTAGATGTGAAAAATCTACATCATGCACAATACTCTTTGTCTTATCTTTTTTTATTTTTCTAGCATAAAAACCAACGTAGCATATTGCTATTAACATGTAAATTAAAAATATTACTATTCTAAACATTATTCCTGAATATACAGGAAGTTCTCCTATCAAATGTCCTACTCCCACATTCCAAGGATTTGTAGGACCTGCTGTAAATCCCAATACAATTCCTATAAATGGTAGAGAAACTCCTACAAGTACATCATATCCCAGTGCAAGTGAAATACTAATGCAAAGTGCTGCAAAAGGAATAGCAGCCTCAAACATTCCAACAAAAGCACCTAACATTCCAAAGAAAAACATAATTCCTGCTAGTACTAAAAAAGACCTTTTATCTCCAATGATTTCTTTTAGTCTTATTACAGCTGCTTCAATTGCACCTGTTTCATTTATAAGATTAATCGAACCACCAATAATCAATATCATAATAATTAGTGGAGAAGCACTCTGTATACCTTTAGGGATTGCCTTAAACATTTCAAATATATTTACTGGTGTTTGCTCAATATACTCAAATGTAGTAGGATCAACAATTGTTCTTCCTTCTATTATTATTCTTTCATATTTGCCAGAAGGAATTATATGAGTACCTAGACACACTATTACAATAATCATAAATAATATCACGAAGGCGTTTGGAAACTTAAATTTTTTTATATTTAATAGTTTTTCTTCTTTATTCAAAATATCACCTCGTTCTATAAATACTTATCTAGTTCTAGTAAATCTTGTACTGTATCAATATCAAAAATCTCTTTTTCATCTTCAATAATTAATGTCTTGGTGTTATTACAATTTTTAACTATACCCTTAGCACCTTCATCTCCTGAAAGCTCAAGTAATTTATCTGTTAAAATACTAGATATTATTTTAGGAGATGCTATTTTTTTGCCATATTTCGGCATAACAGCTTCTACTTCATTATCTTTAAAAGCCTGTACTAAGCCAGAAAGTGTACTTCGTTTGATAAAGATTTGGTCAGCTTGAATATACATATATCCATTTACTTTATTTTTTAAATATGAAGTACCTAGTTTTATACTTGATGAAATTCCCTCAGTAGCATTTTTGTTATTTATATAAATTACTTCTTTATATTTTTTAGTAATAGCTTTTATTTCTTCATATTTAGAAACTACAACTACTTCAGAAAAACAATTACTCTCAATAACTTTCTTTAGAACTCTTTCAAATAGTGTGTATTCTTTATATCTATAAAGTAATTTATTCCAATTTCCAAATCTTTTCGATTCTCCAGAAGCCAAAATAACAGCTCCTACAGATTTGAGATTTACAACATTATACTGCTTGTTATACTTCTCTAAAAAAGAAATAATCGCAGGTAGTAGATTATTCCTTATAGTTATAAAAATATTGTTATCTTTTTTTAAGAGTTCATGTAAAGCGTTATAGAATCCTAATTTTTTCTCAAGCTCTAGTTTTCCAATTTCATCAATAATTATATTGTTATAGCTTTCGCTTGCCTTTATTAGATTTCTACAACATGTTTCATACCTGTTTATGTCAAAATTAAAGCGTATATTGGAAAACTGTTTTTCAAACTCCAATGTTTCGTGAAGTAATACATTATTTTCTCCAGTAACAATATTTCTAGCATTATAACCAATCACTCTGTTTTCTTTGGTGATTTTATCACTAGTGTAACCATAAACGCTATCAAGGTTTTGAATTAGATTTTCAATATATGTTGTTTTACCAGAATTTCTACCACCTGCGATTATAGTAATCATTCTATTTTACGCTCCAATTATTTGTATAACTATTGCAAGAGAAATAGCACATACTGTTCCAATTTTAGTTGCTCTAAAAGCTCCAATGTTTATACTAGTCTTATTAGTTAATTTAGCTACTGCATTAATTAAAACTGCATTAATTAAACCATAAGAAAGATATTCAACTATTGCTAATGTTCCACTTTCTATCATACGTCCTTTAATTCCTAGTATAAAGTTTACAGTTAAATACATTAAGTAAATTGCTCTCCAACTGAAACTACCAACTAAAATAGTATTAAAATCAAATTCTTTTTGTCTATCTATAGTGTATTTTATAACTAAAGCAACAGATAATCCTTCTAAAAGAATTGCAATAGCTGGATTAACAACTTTTACAGCAGGTAATAAAGGTACTGCAAGGTTTGTAAGTTTAATAAGAGCAGCTGTACCACTCATAACATATACACTTTTTAATGAATTAGATGACTTATAAGCCATAACACCTATTGCAAAAAGTATTGGATACATTATAGCACCACTGATTCCAGAAGGTAATAAATGAAGTATGTATCCTAGAGTAGCTTCTAAAACACCTAGTATTCCACCAAAGAAAAGTCCATATTTTATAAAATCTTTTTTCATTCTTATTTCTCCCTTCTCTAATATATAATATGTGAAATCATCGCAACTACTGGAATACAAATTAATGTTCTCAAAACAAATAAAACAAGTATATCTTTAAAAGGTACTTTCATTTTAGAGTTAAGAACAGCATTTCCAGCTTCACTCATAAATAATATTTGAACAATTGAAAGTAGAGTTACAAAGAATCTACTTTGTGGTGCAATATCAAGACCTGCCATAGCTGATACTGGTAAAGTTAATGATGGTAATGTAAGAACTGGTGCTGATGAAATAAGGTCAGCATTAGGAAGTCTAAGTAATACAAATAAGTATTAAAAAGGCTTTCCAAGCCATACAAATAAATCAGTATGATAAACAATTGTAAGAGTCATCATTACAATAGCACTCATAAAAGTAACAATCGTTACAGCAAATTTAGTAGCATTTTTAACACTCAATAAAAACTCTCCAAAACTAAACTCTTCTGATTTTTTACATCCAGCTAATAATGCTCTTTTTAATAAGCTTCCTTCTACTTTTACTGCTGTTTCACTCTCCATACTACCATCTACATATATATCTTTATATTTCGAAATTGGAGGAATTCTCATCATTATTGCAGTCATAAATAGTGCAATACCAACTGTACATATTGTCATAATACCTGACATTTCAGGCACACCACCTATAGAAGCCATAACTACAACAAACCCTATACTACAAGTACTAAAAGATGTTGCAGCACCAATAGCTTCTTTTCTTGTATACACTTTTTCTTTGTAATATTCTTCCGAAATATGTACTGCAACTGCTGGAGACACAACGAAAGATGATAATGCATCGATACCAGCATTTCCTGGAAGTTTAAACAACGGTTTCATTAGTGGCTCAATAAGTGTACCAATAAACTCAACAATACCAGATTTAAGAACAAAATATATTAACCATCCAGCAAAGAATATTGTAGAGAATATAAGTGGTGAAACATGAGCAACCTCTCCACCTATTCTTTTATCAAGAAAAATGAACTCATCAGAACCAACTTTTAATGAAATACAAATGTAAGTAACTAATGCTATGAAATAAAACACTATTTGATATTTATCATCTTTTTCATGCCATTTAGCAAAAGGCTGAATTTTAAATACTCTTCCTAATAAAATAGACAAATTAAGACCTGCAATTGATACAAAAACAATATTATATAGCATCTTTGGTCCTAGTATACCTCTAGCCCATCCTATAATAACTACAAGTGGAACACTTGATCCTTTA
>DAOUPR010000139.1 GCA_030626065.1 Clostridium sp.
AGGCCGGCACTCTAACCAACTGAGCCACTGGGCCAATTTTTTGGTGGGAACAACAGGGCTCGAACCTGTGACCCCCTGCTTGTAAGGCAGGTGCTCTCCCAGCTGAGCTATGCTCCCTCTTTCAACGACAAGATTTATTATACTAAGTTTTAAGATGTTTGTCAACAACTTTTTTTAAAAACTTTTTTTAAATCTTCTTGTCCGTTGAGTGCATTAATATCTTATAAAAATAAATACCTTTTGTCAAAAACAGTATTTGCATTTATATTAAATTAATTTAACATTCCTCTTATTTATTCAATAACTCTTAATTATTCATATACATCCAAACTTTCTATCCATATTATTATTTATATTATAAATAGAGCTATTTGTTACATTTTATTTTGAAGCTTTTTTAATTAATTCTCCAATTTCATCATGATTAAATTTATAGGATTTATTACAAAAATGACATTTTATTTCTTCTTCTTTTCCTTCATCATATATCTCTTGAAGCTCATCTTTTCCAATACTAATTAAAGCTTTTTCTACCTTTTCTCTACTACAATCGCATTTAAACTCAGGTTCAATTTCTTCTAATATTTTTAAATCCATATCATCAAACATAAAATTCACCATATCATCTACTGTTTTACCACTAGCTAAAAATTTAGATATTCCACCTAAGTCTTGTAATCTATATGTTATAACATCAGCCAACATTTCGTCTGCACCAGGTAACATTTGAATTATAATACCTCCAGAAGCTTTAACCGACAAATCAGTATCTACTAGCACACCTACACCTACCGCACTTGGTGTTTGTTCTGATACTGTAAAGTAATAAGCAATATCATCGCCTATTTCGCCAGAATATATTGGAACCTGAGCAATGTAAGGCTCTTTTAATCCAAGGTCTCGAATAACAACTAGTCTACCATCTTTTCCAATTATACCACCAACATCAAGCTTACCAATAGAATTAGCTGGTAAATCTGCTGCTGGGTTACCTATAAATCCCTTAACACTCCCATCAGCATAAGCTGTAGCTACAAGGCCTTCTGCAATTCCATTACCATCCATTTTTAAAGTAATTACTTCTTTTTCTCCTTTTAACATAGAACCCATAAGTGATCCTGCTGTCAAAATTCTACCTAGGGCCGCTGCAGAAGTTGGTGCACATCCATGAGCCTTCACTGCTTCATTAACTAAGTTTGTTGTTCCTGCTGCTAAAATTCTTACTTGCCCATCCTTTGCAACTGCTTTTATTAATTTATCTTTCATCAATAATTCCTCCACCTTCATCTTTATATGCTTTTTTTAAATAATAAGTTATTCTCTCTGTTTCTTTCTGCACTTCCTTTTCGGTATAGTTGTCCACTTTCTTTAATACTTCAAAACCTACTTTTTTTATTATTCCCTCAATATACTCTTCACTTAAAACTCTCTCAATATGGTTCTCCTCAAATTTCCTATATAACTCACCCTCTTTTCTAAAAAAGGTAAGTTCCATATTCAAAATATCATCTTCTATATAATTTTCCCATATATAAGAAGCTTCCTTACTATTATATGTGTAAGTATTATCCCCCAATATAGTAGTAAGTTTATAATGTGAATTAATATCAAAAATAAATACCCCATCTACTTTAAGATGGGTAAATACCTTTTCAAAATAAGATATTAAATCTTCTTCTTCTGTTAAATAATTAGTAGCATCTAAGCAAGATGTAATCAAATCAAATTTTTGATTTAGATTCAAACAACTCATATCTTGACAAATAAATTTTGCTTTTAATTTTTTATCTCTAAATTTTTCTTGTGCTATCATTAACATTTCATTAGATAAATCAACGGCAAAAGTAGACTTAAAATATGGCGCAATAAATTGCGTCAAATTACCTGTTCCACATGCAATATCCAAATAATCATTAAAATTAATACTTCTTTTATCACATTCAGTTTTAATAATCTTTGCCCATAGCTCATAATCAACATCTTCATTTATTAACTCATCATATAATTCAGCTAATTCGTAATATTGACTCAATATATCACTTCCAAACATTAAAATAATTGCTCTTACTATAATAAACATAACCATTATAAAAATCAATATCTATACTTTTATTTTTCAATGTTTTTTTGAATTTCTGAATTTTTAGGAATATTCATTTGTCTCTTCCTTTTAGTCATTAGCCCTCCAATTCTACCTGTTTCTTCTGCTGTCAAAGCTCCCCATCCACATTCATCTACTTTATCTCTCAACCCAAGCTCATCTGCTATTTCATATTTTACTTTTTCTCTTAGTTTTTCTAAATCAGTAAGCTCTCTATTTGCCTTTATTTTAGCTTTAATAACCTTCTTTAACGGTGTTTTTCCCATAATATCCCTCCTAGTATATTATTGTGACCAGAGAAAAAATATTTATTCATATATTGCGATATCTATTTTAAAAAAGATAATTTGTAATTTGCAATGTTAAATTAGCAATTAATGTTGATTTTCTTCCCTTTGGTCAGAAAATCTTTAATTATTTAATTAATTCAAAGATTTTGCGTAGCAAAATCATCCTTAATTGCAAATTGCTAATTGCAAATCGCTGATTTATTTTAAAACAATTATTAGTTGCATAATAAATCCATCTATGTTACACTAATCTATAATTAAAAAGAAAAAAGAATATTTATTCGTTGCCAAGGTAGAGGCGCTGTCATAATCAGTATTTGTTATAAGCTGGCAAGCTATGATTAACAAGGAAAGGGATTACAGCCGAAGTAGATTTATAGCCAAATAAATCTTCTGGCTTTATATATAATATATATGAAGCTGTCACTTAAAGATAAACATTACTGAAACTTGATTTATGTTAAAGTTGTTTATCTATACATGTGGAGCACTACTAGGTACACTATTTGATAGTACATACGGTGCTAAAAGTGTCCCTTTTAGCATCGTTTATTTTTTTAAATTTAAACTTAATTTCCTTTATAAAAGAGGCAATAATTTAAAAATATAGTATAATAGTATATAAAGAGGCTTTAATGTTACACTCTATTTAAAAACATATTTTATTCTTAAGTTTTATTAATTATATTAATACATCCTAATATAAATATTAGGCTCCGTTTTAAAGAGTTGTTGATCTATAAGGTATTGTTTAAATTAACATTTTTTATTTATAGCCTATTTGCACATTATTATTTGAACAAATCGTTTTTTAAACAGACATATAAAAATCAACAATATTCTAAAATATAGCGAAATATTAAAAAATAAATTATATTATAAACCTAATATCAAGGAGGTAATTTTAATGAGTTATAATGTAGCAGTTGTAGGTGCTACTGGTATGGTAGGACAAAAATTTCTAGAGGTATTAAAAGAAAGAAATTTCCCTATTGATACCTTATATTTATTCGCATCTAAAAGGTCCGCTGGAAAAATCGTGAAATTTGATGGTAAAGATTTAAAGGTTGAAGAAACATGTGAAGAAAATATAAAAAACAAAAAAATTGACATAGCTTTATTTTCTGCCGGTGGATCCGTAAGCAAAGAATATGCACCAATCTTTGCTCAATACGGAGCTACAGTTATTGATAACAGTAGTGCTTGGAGAATGGATCCTGAAGTACCTTTTGTAGTTCCAGAAGTTAATCCTGAAGATATAAAATTACACAAAGGAATTATTGCTAATCCAAACTGTTCTACAATCCAAGCAGTAGTTGCTATAAAACCACTTCATGAAAAATACGGAATAAAAAGAATAGTTTATTCAACTTATCAAGCTGTATCAGGAGCAGGTGTTAATGGATACAAAGATTTAGAAAATGGAATTAAAGGAGAATCTCCTAAAAACTTCCCTTATGCGATAGCTGGAAATGCAATACCCCATATTGATGTATTCTTAGACAATGGATATACTAAAGAAGAAATGAAAATGGTTAATGAAACAATCAAAATACTACATGATGATAAATTAAAAATAACAGCAACAGCTGTAAGAATACCTGTTTACTATGGTCATAGTGAAAGTATAAACATTGAACTAAAAGAAGAATTTAATATCGAAGAAATTTTCGAACTTTTTAACCAATCTAAGGGTATAATATTAAGAGACAATGTTAAAGAACTCGTTTATCCAATGGCTCTTGAAGCCGAAGGAACAGACGAAGTTTATGTTGGCAGAATTAGAAGAGATTTTAGTGTTAAAAATGGATTGAATCTATGGGTAGTAGCTGACAACATTAGAAAAGGAGCTGCCTCAAATGCAGTTCAAATTGCTGAATACTTAATAAATAATAAATAATAGGGGGATTTTATGAGTTTATTCAAAGGAAGCGGCGTTGCTATAGTAACTCCATACAAAAATGGGAAAATCGATTTCAAAAAATTAGAAGCATATTTAGAATGGCATATATCTTCTGGTACAGACGCAATCATCGTTTGTGGTACTACAGGAGAAGCATCTACAATGTCATTACAAGAAAAAAAAGAGGCTATTAAATTCACTGTAGATGTAGTGAACAAAAGACTACCAGTAATTGCTGGTACAGGCGGTAACAATACATCATCAAGTAAAAGCTTAATCTCTTGGGCTGAAAGCATCGGAGTAGATGGATTACTCCTAATAACTCCTTACTACAATAAAACAACACAGCGAGGTCTAGTAGCACATTACAAAGAAATATGTAGTGCTGTTAAAATACCTGCTATTGTTTATAATGTTCCTTCTAGAACAGGACTTAATGTGGAACCTTCTACGTTACTAGAATTAACAAAAATTGAAAATGTAGTTGCAATAAAAGAAGCCAGCGGCAATATTGGTCAAGTAGTTAAAATGAAAGCCTTATGCGGAGATAAAATCGATTTATACTCTGGAAATGACGATCAAGTAATACCTCTATTATCACTTGGTTCTCTAGGAGTAATTTCCGTTGCAGCTAACATAATTCCAAAAGAAATGCATGAAATCTGCGAATTATTTTTTAATGGTAAGGTTAAAGAAGCTGCTGATTTACAATTAAAACTAATCCCTCTTATAAGTTCTTTATTCATTGAAACTAACCCAATACCTGTTAAAACAGCAATGAATCTTATGGGAATGGATGCAGGAGACTTAAGACTACCATTATACGAAATGTCTCAAGAAAACAAAGCTATTCTTAAAAAAGAATTAAAAGCACTTAATCTAAATATCAAGGAGAACTAATATATGATAAAAGTAATTTTAGTAGGCTGCTCTGGCAGAATGGGGAAAACAATATCAAATGCAATTTCTAACTTCCCAAATCTTTCTATTGCTGCTGGTGTAGATTATAAGCAAGAAAACGGATTTAATTATCCTATTTTCAAAACAATTAACGATTGTGATATTCAAGCAGATGTAATTCTAGATTTTTCAAGACCCGACTCATTAGAATCTTCATTATCCTATGCAAAAGATAAGTCACTACCTTTAATTTTATGTACAACAGGATATGATGATGCTCAACTTGCAATCATAGATGCTGCATCAAAAGAAATAGCCTTATTTAGATCTGCAAATATGTCGATAGGCATAAACATATTAAACTCTGTATTAAAACAAATATCAGGCTTTTTATATGAAAATTATGATATAGAAATAATAGAAAAGCATCACAACCAAAAGGTAGATGCGCCAAGTGGAACTGCATATTTATTAGGTGATACTATAAAAGATGCTATCGAAGAACAAACAGTATATGTTCATGGCAGAGAAGGAATTGCAAAAAGAAACAAAAAAGAGATTGGCATGCACGCTCTAAGAGGCGGTAGTATCGTTGGCGAACACGAAGTTATTTTCGCCGGACAAGGTGAAACTATAGAACTTAAACACACAGCACTTTCTCGTGATGTATTTGCTATCGGAGCTCTTAAAGCTTGCGAATTTATGTATGGCAAAAAATCCGGAAAATATAATATGGATGATGTGATTGCTAAAAGATAAATTCAAAAGATAAGTTCAAAAGATTAATGCACAATTCACAATGCACAATGCACAATTGATGATGATTCTCCTCGTTCCTCGGAGAATCTTTATTTTATAAAGTCAAAACCAAATTAAAACCAAATTGAAACCAAATCAAAATAAAGTTCAAAAACAAAAGCACAATAGCCACCGGCCATTGTGCTTTTTATTTATTTAATTATTTAATTAGATTGTAGAAATATTTTAGCTCCGCTAAAATATTTCCTCCTTAATTGTGCATTGTGCATTGTGCATTTGTTCTCTATTATGCATTGTGCCTTTGTTTTGAATTTAAAACTATTTAACAAGATGACACGCCACAAAGTGACCTGGTTTTACTTCTAATAATTCAGGTCTTATATCTCTACATTTTTCCATAGCTTTAGGACATCTATCTACAAACTTACATCCCTTCGGAGGATTAATCGGACTTGGTACATCTCCTTCAAGAATGATTCTTTCTCTACTCTTTTGGATATCTGGATCCGGTATTGGTATCGCTGATAATAAAGCTTCTGTATAAGGATGTAATGGATTTTCATAAAGCTCATCACTTTCAGCTAATTCAGCCATTGCACCTAAATACATAACAGCAACTCTATCTGATATATGTCTAACCATTGACAAATCATGTGCAATGAATAGATATGTTAAACCATAATCTCTTTGCAAGTCTTGTAGTAAGTTTACAACCTGTGCTTGAACTGATACATCAAGTGCAGAAATAGGTTCATCACACACGATAAACTCTGGATTAACAGCTAAAGCTCTTGCAATACCAATTCTTTGTCTTTGACCACCAGAAAACTCATGCGGGAAACGATTGGCATGTTCTTTATTAAGTCCAACCAATTCCAACAATTCATTAATTCTTTCAGTTCTTTCTTTTCCTCTTAAAAGACCATGTACATCAATACCTTCAGCAATTATTTCTGAAACTAACATCCTAGGATTTAATGAAGCATATGGATCTTGGAAAATCATTTGTGCATCTTTATGGAATTCTTTTTTCTCAGAAGAATTCAACTTAGCCACTTCTTTGCCTTTGAATTCTACACTTCCACCAGTCGGGTTGTAAATATTTAAAACTGTTCTACCACAAGTAGATTTACCACAACCTGATTCTCCTACCATTCCAAGAGTTTCCCCTTTATATATGTCAAAACTTACACCATCAACTGCTTTTAGATGAGTATCTTTTGCTACAGTAAAATACTTTTTAAGATCTTTTACACTTAGTAAAACTTCTTTATTATTTTCCACTTGTAGCACCTCCTTTTTTCTTTTCCTTTAATTTAACTATTTCTTTTGGAGGTTGAACTTTAGGTGCATCAGGATGACATAACCAACAAGCAGATGCATGCCCTTCATCAATTTTAAAATCAGGTGGCATTTCTTCTCTACAAATTTTCATTGAATATTCACATCTATCTGCAAAAGGACATCCACTAGGTGGCGCAAACAAATCCGGAGGAGTTCCCTCTATTGATTCTAATCTATTTCCACCCATATCTAATCTAGGTACTGAGCTTAATAATCCCCATGTATAAGGGTGCTCACATCTATAGAAAATATCATCCAAAGTTCCTCTTTCTATAATTTTACCACCATACATAACAACAATTCTTTGTGCAATATCTGCTACAACACCAAGATCATGTGTAATGATAATAATTGATGTATTTATTTTAGTTTGAAGTTCCTTCATTAAATCAAGTATTTGCGCTTGAATAGTAACATCTAAAGCTGTAGTAGGTTCATCAGCTATTAATATTTTAGGATTACACACTAAAGCAATTGCAATCATTGCACGTTGTCTCATTCCACCTGAAAACTCATGAGGATACTGATTAAATCTCTCTTCCGGGTTAGGAATTTGAACAAGTTTCAACATTTCCAATGCTTTTTCTTTTGCTTCGCCTTTTGACACCTTTTGGTGCCTAACCAAGCCTTCC
>DAOUPR010000061.1 GCA_030626065.1 Clostridium sp.
GGTGGGAATACTAGCAAATTGTGATATTGCTGTAAACCCTATAATGAAAGGTTCTGCAGCAACTATTATAAATAAAGTTTGTGATTATGCTGCTGCTGCATTGCCTGTATTAAATGCACAAGAATGCCCTGAATATAGAAATTTAATTGATGTGTATAGAGCGGGAATAAATTGTATAAATAACGATTCTTATGATTTGGCAGAAAAAATGTTAGTTTTGTATGAAAATAAAGAATTAAGAAAAGAAATGAGTAAGAATAATAGAAGATTAGCAGAAACGGAGTTTGATAGAAGTGTGACGTATTTTGAAATTGAAAATATGCTAGAGAAGTATAGAAATGAAACTAATTTGCAAGTTTTAGTTTCAACAATGAAGCAAGAGGATCGCAGCTTAGCTGAAAAGATGAATATTCAATCAGATGCAATAATAATTAATCAAGGTGAAATAAATCAATTTGAAAAATTTAAATATAGAGGAAATTCAGTGAGCTTTGTATCATTAGCAGAAAAAGGTGTAGGTCTTTCAAGAAATAATGCAATTATGCGTTCAACTGCAGATATTTGTTTGTTTGGTGATGATGATGTTGTTTATATTGATAGATATAGAGAATTAATTATAAAAGAATTTAGAAATAATCCTAAAGCTGATTTTATAGTATTTAATGTTCCAAGCACAAATTCAGATAGACCAACATATTTAATACCTAAAGCTAGTAGAGTTAGATGGTTTAACTGTCTTAAGTATGGAACTTTTCAAATGGCTATAAGAACAGATAGAGTTAAAGAAAAAAATATTTATTTTTCATTACTATTTGGTGGTGGAGCAAAATATAGTGCAGGCGAAGACAGTATGTTTATTGCTGAATGTATAAGAAAAGGATTAAAAGTTTACGCAAGTCCTAATGTAATAGGGGTTGTCAGCCAAAAGAATTCTACTTGGTTCAAGGGTTATACAGATAAATATTTTATTGATAAAGGAGTATTTTATGGCTGCTTATATAGAAGGTGGGCTAGACTTTTATGTTTACAATTTGCAATAAGACACAGAAAATTATTTCAGCAGGAAAAAAGGTGGATAGAAGCTTTATCTTTGATGATTAAAGGGGTTGAGATGATTGGAGGGTAGAATATTGAAGCCAACAATATCGATTGTGGTACCAGTTTTTAAAGTTGAAAAATATTTAAGTAGGTGTGTTGAAAGCTTAATAAATCAAACATTTAATTCTATTGAGATTATTTTAGTTGATGATGATAGTCCTGATAGTTGTCCTGAAATGTGTGATAGGTATGCAAAAATAGATTTTCGAATTAAGGCACTTCATATAGAAAATTTAGGAGTATCTCACGCTAGAAATATTGGAATTCAAGAGGCTATAGGTAAGTATATTTTATTGGTTGATTCAGATGATTACATTGATATTGATACATGTGAGCAATTCATAAATGTAATAGGAGATAAGAACCCTGATATAGTAGTTGGAAATGGAAGAAGAATAGAAAATGATAATGAATATCCTATACAGCACAGTTTTGTTACTCCAGATAAAGTGGTATCGGGTATGGAATATCTAAGAAATGAATTAAAAACTGGAAATATGCATATGATGGTTTGGTTAAACTTATACAATAGAGATTTTTTGCAAATTAATAAATTACAATATAGGGTTGGATATTTACATGAAGATGAGGAATTTACCCCAAGAGCTTTCTTGAAAGCTGAAAAAGTTATAGGTACGGATATTATTTTTTATAACTATATAATTAGAGGTGGTTCACTCACAACACAAGAAAACAAAATTGAAAATGCAGAGTATATAATGAAAATTTGTAATGAATACGAAAAACTTTATAGTGAAATTAAAGATGATGAATTAAGGCGATTGCTTAATAATAATCTAGTTGACTTGTATCTGAATATTTTTCAAGTTGCTAGGTTATATAAGAAAAAATATAACTATTTAATTAATAAAAGTTTTCTAAGAGGTAAGGCATATACCAAAAGAAACAAATTAAGAGTTGCCTTATTTATGTTTAATAAAAGAGTATATTACTTTATAAACAAAATTAGTAAGTTATTAAGTTTAAGATTTAGTTAAACTAATGGATATATGGGGTTATTCATATGATTTTTTATATTAGTTGGTTTTTGATAGTTCTTTTATTATTAGTATTTAAGAAAAAGGATAGCAACATTAACATAAAAATTATATTTATATTATTTATTTTAGTGTATGGTTGTAGAGATTATGGTGGTGTGGATGATCTAAATTATATTGAAGCCTTTAATAATGCTATTCAGGGTAAAGTGGTATATGGAATTGAAGACTCTTTTTTAGCAATGGCTAGATTTCTTGGTGGACTAGGTTTTAATTATAAAGCGCTATTTTTTTTATATGCTTTAGTTTCATTTGTATTTGTTTATTTAGCTTATAAAGAATTGTGCAGTAGTAATGAGGATTGGATTATTGTTATATTAGGATTTTTTGTTTTTTCCTTTTTTCCCACTATAACTATAATGAGACAGTTTGTAGCTGCTTCAATTATTACTTATGCATGTACTTTGAAATTGAAGAATAAAAAGATTCTTCCATTGATTCTTATTGCTTTGGCAACCATATTTCATCAAGGTGCTGTAATTGGATTTGTAGTATATTTTATGTCTTTTATAAAAATAAAGCCTTGGATAAAAATTATAATTCCTATAGGTTGTCTCTATATTGGTTATACAGGGTATCTTTATCAAATATTAAATAAAATGATAGTTATAATTCCGACAAAATACTTAGGTTATATAGACCCTTATTTTAAAACAGTACCTCATATAGGTCTTTTGCATACTTTATTACTGGCAATATATTTATGTCAATTTATATTATTAATTAATAATAATATAGATGAAGAATTAGATGAAAAAATTCACTTTTTAGAAAGTCAGCAGATGGTGTATTTTTGTGTTTTCTTTATTACACTATCTAATGGTTGGATCAGTAGGTTGAGTATATATTTTATATTATTTTTGCCCTTCATATTTAAAACATTTATAGCTAGATTTTCAGTGGAAAAAGATAAGAAAATACTATTTACAATTTGTTTATTTGCATATCTGTTGTTGTTTGTTTATCAAATTACAGGTAGTCCAGATAGTTTAGATATTATGAATCTAATACCTTATAAAGGATCTTTTGATTTTATATCATAGAGAGTTGATATAACGAATTAAGTAGAAACAATGATAATACAGCAATATTTAAGGAAGGTATCATGATTGACAAAGCTAAATTCAATTAAAAAGAATTTTACAATTAACTTTGTAAGAGTATTACTAAATATGGTTTTTCCATTGATAACTTTCCTGTATGTATGCAGAATTATTCACGCTGAAGGGGTAGGAAAAGTTAGTTTTGTACAAGGTGTAATTAATTATTTTATATTGGTATCAAGTTTAGGGATACCATTATATGGAATTAGAGCTGTTGCAAAGGTTAGAGATGACAAAGATAAGTTATCTAAATTAATAAAAGAATTATTATTAATTATTTCTATATCAACTTTAATTACTTTTTCTATCTATATGATTATTATTAATTTTAGTATGGGTAAAATCTATGATAATAAAGAATTATTTTTATTATTTAGTTTGTCCTTATTATTTACTAATATAGGCGTGGAATGGTTCTATCAAGGTGTTGAAGAATATGAATATATAGCTAAAGTGAGTATTGCTTTTAAAGTAATATCATTAATGTTATTATTTATACTTGTAAAAAATGAGAATGATTATTTTAAATATGGATTTGTATTAATATTTTCTATTTGTGGGAGCAACTTTTTTAATTTTATCAATCTCAGAAAAAGCATTAATTTCAAGAAAAAATATGAACTAGAAATAAAAAAACACTTAAAACCAATATTTATTATTTTTGGTTTCAATTTAGCAGTAAGTATATATGCCAGTTTGGATACAGTAATGCTGGGGTTTTTATCTACTGAGAGAGCAGTGGGGTTATATGCTTCTTCTATGAGGATTGTTAAGGCGGTTGTAACTCTGATAAATTCATTTGGTAGTGTTTTGATTCCAAGAATATCTTATTATATAGAAAAAAAACAGAAGCGAGAGTTTGAAAGGGTAGCTAAATTATCTTTAAACTGTACATTATTATTAGGATTGCCAAGTACCGTAGGATTGTTTATATTGGCCCCAAGTGTAATTGCTCTATTTGGTGAAGAATTTTTAGAAGCAGCAGTGGCTATGCGAATAGTAGTGCCGCTCATATTAATAATAGGTTTTAGTTATTTTATAGGTATTCAAATATTATACCCTCATGGGCAAGAGAAAAAAGTATTGGTGTCAGCTATAGTGGGAGCTGCAATGAATTTTTCCTTGAATTTATTATTAATTCCTAGATATTCATATATAGGGGCTAGTATAGCTACGCTTATTGCAGAGATTTTTGTTTTAATAGTGCAAGCTTATTTTGGAAGAAAATATTTGAATTTCAGAATTTTCAATAGAAATTCTTATAAATATTTATTGGCAACTATTTTAATGGGAGTAACTTTATGCATACTTCCAAGTCCTTTTGAAAATGGCGGTATTACGGTGTTCCTTGGTATCTTTACGGGGGGAAGTATCTATTTCATATCATTAGTTTTATTAAAAGAAAATTTAGTATACCAAATTATTAATAAAGTAATTGGAAATAGAGTTTTTTTAAACAGAGAATGCATAGAGTATAAAGGATTATTAAAAAAGATAAGTTTAATTGGGGAGTTAAGTATGAAGAATAATATTAAAAATAATAGGAAATTATCCTTAAGCGGAGTTTATAATGCTTTCAGAAAAAGAAGTAAAATTATTATTTGCATTATTATATTGTCAACGGCAGTAACTGCACTTGTTAATTTTTTTGTATTAAAACCCGTTTATCAATCTAATATGAGTATACTTATAGGACGGAGAATTGAGGGAACTAATGAAGGCAGTTATGATATTGGGGAGCTTACTTATTATTTAGATGCAGTTGATACTTATATAGTAATTGCAGAGTCAGAGGATGTAGCTGTAGATGCAAGTAAAAGGCTAAAAAATAAGTATGCTGCTAATGAATTAATGGCAATGGTAAATGTTGAAGTAAAGCCAAGCACACAAATTTTGGAATTTATAATTCAGACAGAAAACAAGAGTGATGCAAAGGAGATTGTAGAGGCAATTTGTCAATCATTTAAGGAAAATGCTGAAGAACTGATACCTAGTGGAAGTGTGAAAATCTTGTTTAATGCTTCAGTACAGGATAATCCTATAAAACCAAATAAACTCATAAATATTATATTGGCATTTATACTTAGTTTAATTGCATCTATAGGGTTAGTTTATTCACTTTATTTACTAGATAACACAGTTGAAATAAAAGATGTATCAGATAAGCCTATTAAGATAAAAGAGAATACAGAGGAAATCACAAGATTACCTATTATCGGAAGAATACCTAAAGATGCAAACTATGAAGAAAATAAAGATATTTTAATTGCAAAAGATATTCCAAACGAGAGTATTGTTGAAGCTTTTAAGGAGCTACAAACTAATATTCAATACTCTTCAATTGATAAACAAATAAAAACAATATTGATTACTAGTTCAGATAGTGAAGAAGGAAAGACTTGGGTTATATGCAATTTAGGAGTTGTTATTGCGAGTCTTGGGAAAAGTGTGATTATAATAGATGCGGATATGAGAAAACCTACTGTTCATAAGAAATTTAAAATTTCAAATGCAAAAGGACTATCAGAAATATTAACTGGACAGTCAAAATTTAAGGATGTGGTGCATCAGGAAGAACGTCTTTATGTTCTTACATCAGGAAATACATCTCCTAAGCCATCAGAAATAATAGGATCAACAAGAATGAAAGAATTTGTTGAGAATTTAAAAAATTATTTTGATTATATATTAATAGATACACCATCCTTGAAAACTGTTGCAGATGCTCAATTAATTTCAAGTGAGGTTGATGGTGTAATAATAGTTACATCAAATCAAGCTGATAAAGTTTCAAAAGCAGGAGCTGCTGAATTGTTATTAAGTGAAAGAGCAAATATCTTAGGAATAGTGCAGAACAAGGTAAAAACTGAATAAAAGATGAAATAAATCAAAAGAAAGGCCACTTGTTTGTGTAGTAATTGGTTAAAACTATTATATGGTTTTAGTTCAACTTACTTTTGTGGATTAACCATTATATAAGTAAAAAAATACACTCCCATAAATATAAAAGGGAGTGTATTTTTGTTGTACAGGATATTTAGCTTTTTGGATTATCAATACCAATATAATGAGCTATAACTTTTGGTTTTAAAGTAAGCGGATGACATATTGATTCTGGTATTATAAAACAGAATTTACAAGTAACATTCGTGCAATTTTTGTCTGGTGGGCATTTAGGTAGAGATGGTGTAACTATCTCTTTTGCTTTAAAACCTTTAACTTCGGTTCCTTTAAAGAGTAATACGGCTATAGCAATCTTTTTATTAGGACAAACATGTTTTAGATTAATATTAATTGTAAGTATTCTTCCATCACAAGTTAAGTCTACTTGGAGGTCTTTTTCATTCCAAATCTTGCAGGGATCAGCTGTTATAGTGGATGGATAACTGTTACAGTAACAGCAATCATCTGGTGTATAAGTGCAAGGTTTATGGTTTAGATTATCTGAATCAGGGCACACGCTTACGATATCTTCAAGGCCTAAATCATCTGTTGATTTAGGATTAGGATCATTTGACATTTTATTTTTATCCAAAATATTCACCTTCTAATAAAAAATTTAAAAGTAATACTAATAATATAATATTATAAACAATCAAAATAAGTTCATGTTAAGTATAAAAGAGAAAAAGGTTTTATTAATATAAAGATGTGTTATAATAAGCTAAGGAAACTAAAAAAACAATTTAAGTTTCTTGAGTTTACTTAGAAGGTATTTCAGAAAGGAGGAGAAAAAAATGACACCCGAATTAGAAAAAGTTTTTAATGCAGCATTAGAGGAATTCCAATTCAAAGGGTTAAGTTTTACTATGGATGATTTGGCTTCTAACATAGGAATCAGTAAAAAAACATTGTATCAAATAGTTCACAATAAAGAAGAAGTTATAGATTTAATAATTGAAGAAGCGCGTAATAATATCAAAGAAAATCAAGAAAAAATATTGCAGGATGATTCTTTAGACGTTGTAAATAAAATTCAATCCATTTTAAAAGTTGTTCCTGATTTCCAAAATGTGTTTACTTTCAAAAGATTACTAGAAATTAAAAAAACTTACCCTAGTTTGTATGAAAAAATTATTCACTTATTAAATGCCGATTGGGAACCTACCTTTGAACTATTTAATCAAGGGATAGAAGAAGGTAAAATAGCACCAATAAATTTAGTTTTATTTAAAGAAATGTATATATCATCTTTTACCACAGTAAATGAAAAAAGTATCGCTGGACTTGAAGACATAAGCTACAAAAAAATGATAGATCAAATTATATCCATTTTATTTAATGGAATTTTATTATAATGAGGTGAAGTATTAAATGGAATTAAATGCAAATACAATAAACAAAAAACTCCCTACTAAAATTAAATTTACTTATGCTTTGGGACAGCTAGGGTGGTCTATACTATCTGGTATTATTCAGGTTTGGCTAGTGTGGTTCTACAATCCGCCTGCAAACGTTGACATACCAGAATTGATACCAAGAGGTGCCGTATTTGGCTTTCTAACAGTGATAGGTCTTATTACTATGTTTGGTAGATTAATGGATGGGGTCACAGATCCTCTTATTGCATCTTTAAGTGACAGAAGTAAAAATCCAAAAGGAAGACGAATTCCTTTTATGGCTAAAGCTATTGTACCTTTTACTCTATTGACTGTTTTAGTCTTTTTTATGCCTTTTGATGGGTCGTCTCCGCTAAATGTAGTGTGGCTTACAATAACTTTATTGTCCTACTATGTATTTTATACTATGTATGTTGCTCCTTATTTTGCTTTAACATCAGAGCTTGGTTACACGCAAAAGGATAGACTAGATTTATCTACATATATTGCATTAACTTGGTTTTTAGGTTACATAATAGCAAGTTCAGCTTCATTTATATGGCCTATTTTTGAAAATTTAGGATTTTCATTAGTTACATCAATCAGAATTTCAATTATTATACTAGCTTTAATAGGTTTCATTTTTATGCTTATACCAATTTTGACTATAGACGAAAACAAATATGTTACAGCAAAACCGAGCTCTAACAATTTCATAGAGTCAGTGAAATCTACTTTTAAAAACAAAAACTTTCTTGTTTTTGAAATATTCTTCTTAGCCTACGGGATAGCTATTACCATCTTTCAAACAGGAAACGTATACTATGTAACAATTCTTTTAGGATTTGATGAAACATGGGTACCTATAATAACTGCTATATCGGGGATATTAGCATTTCTTTTATATCCTATTGTAAATATTTCAACTAAAAAATTTGGTAAAAAGAAATTATGTTTCTTTGCGATGATAATGCTTATACTTGCATATGTTTATTGCAGTTTCTTAGGTCTAATGCCTATGTCTCCAACAGTACAAGTTTTAATATTTGTTGTTCTAGCTAGTGTTGGGTTTGCTATCTTCGGGATTTTACCTAATGCCATTGTTGCAGATATCGCAAAAACTGATGGAGATAAAACTGGTGAGTATAAAGAAGGAATGTTTTTTGCTGTACAAACCTTCATGAATAAATTAGGTCAAATGATTGCTATGGTAACATTTAGTTCTATTTTGCTACTTGGAAAAGAAGTAGGAGATGATTTGGGAATAAGATTGACAGGTATAGTTGCAGCTATCATTGGATTTATAGCACTAATGATATTTACAAAATATCATGATGAGTAATACCTAAATTCAACAAATTTTTAAATAAATAACGAGGTGATAAAATGATTTATGTAAGTATAATAATTATTATATTAGCTATCCTACTATGCATTGGATACTATTTTTCAAAATTTAGTTTATATCCAGTTACTAAAGACTATGATGAAACTTACGAGACGGAAGTAAGTACTGGATACTTTGATGACCACTATTATAAGAATTTAGAAAAACAAGAGGTTTATACCGATTCTGATTATGGCTACAAACTTCATGGAATTTGGTTTCCAAATAAAGATTCTAAAAAAACTATAATAATATGTCATGGATATACGTATACACTATATGGTTCTATCAAATATATGGACATGTTCTATAAAAGAGGTTTTAATGTTTTAGTATACGACCATAGATACCATGGAAAAAGTGGTGGAGATTATTGTTCTATGGGTTATTATGAAAAAGTAGACTTGAAAAAGTGGGTTACTTGGGTAGAAAATAAGGTAGGAAAAGATTCAATTATTGGAACTCATGGTGAATCAATGGGTGCTGCTACAGTACTTATGCATGCAGCAATAGATGATAGATTAAGCTTTGCTATAGCAGATTGTCCATTTGAAAGTGTTTATGAACAATTTAAATATAGATTGAAAGTTGAGTACAAGCTTCCAGCTTTTCCATTTTTGAACTTTGCAAATTTAGTTACTAGAATAAAAATAAAAACTTTCTATAAAGATATATCTCCTATAAAAAACATAGAAAATATAGAAATCCCTATTCTTTTTATTCATGGAGATAGTGATGAGTTTATTCCGTATTCTCATACACAGCATCTATATGATTCGAAAAAAGGACCAAAACAACTTTATTTTGCAAAAGGAGCAGATCATGCAAAATCCTACTTTGTTGATAAAGATGAATATAAAAAAGTAGTTTACAAATTTTTAGATTCTATAGAAGTACTTCGATAAGCGTGGTGAAGTGAGAATTTAAAGGCTATGAGGGATTATGATATCAAGTTGAAATATTAACAAACTAAAAGCCATTGAAAGTAACTATCAGAGCTGCTTCAATGGCTTTTATTGAAGAATTAACTTAACATAAGCAAAGTAGAAGTATCTTCTTTAGAAGATTTAGAAGAGTTAAATCCTGAAGGTATAAATATGCTTGCTAATATGTAATTATATTAATAAATCAATCACCTATAGGGTAGCCTAGTAATATTAGGAATTGAAGCCCTAAAGGTGGTGATATATATGAATGAAGCGCTAGTCGTTTTTTCTAGAGGAATTATAAGCTTTTTTACACTTTTGATTTTTACAAGAGCTTTAGGAAAACAACAATTAGGTGAGATATCTTATTTTGATTATATATTGGGTATTACCATAGGAGCATTTGCTGCGGAGCTTACAGTTGATTTAGGTAGTACTGCATGGCCACATTGGGTTGGGTTGTGCACATGGACTATTCTTGGTGTTTTAATGCAGCATATTTCTATTGCCTCTATTAAAACCGCCAAATATATCAATGACCAACCGATAATTGTGATACACAATGGAAGGGTACTGACTAAGAGTTTAAAAGAAATAAAATTTACTTTTGGCGAGCTTTTAGAGCAACTAAGACTTAAAGATATCTATAACATTAAAGAAGTTAAATTTGGGATAATCGAAGCAAATGGTGCCTTGTCCGTTTTAAAAGAAGATGATTTCCAAACCATCCTCACAGCTAATAATATTCTAATAGATAAGAATAATGTGGATAATGAGTTGATTTTTAGTGGTATACTGATTAATGATAATATGGAAAAACTAAACTTTGATGTAAAATGGATAGAAGAGCAATTGAAACAGCAAAATATTAGTGATACTACTGATGTTTTTTATGCATTATTAGATTCTAGCAATAATTTGACTATCAATTCTTATGAGGACATTATGATGGGTAAAAAAGATATACTAAAATAATAAACTTAGGATGATTTAAAATGAAAAGAATAAAAGAGCATTTAATTCCAGCTTTAGTGTTGATTTTGTTTATTCTAATAATGAACTCTGGTGAATTATTAAAGAAACCTTTTAACAATGAGGATGATGTAAATAGAACGCTAAGAAAAGTAGAAGAAAACATAATCAATGAACAATGGCAACAGGCAGATAAGAATTTAGATAATCTGCAACATGCGTGGGCAATAGTAGAAAAAAGAGTCCAATTTGTTACTGAAAAAGATGCACTAGAAAAAATGAATGCAAATCTATCCAGGCTTCAAGGAACTATTATATCTCAAGATAGAACATCAGCAATCATTGAATTGAGCGAATTGAAATTGATTTGGGAGAAATTGTGAACATATATAAGCAAGTTAGAAGCTATAGGCGACTAACTTGCTTTTTATGTAACTGAGTACTTTTTTCTAAAAAAACTCATGGAAAATTATCATAATATTACAATAAAAATCACCAAATGCTATTTTTCTAGTACTAGTTACAATATTCTACTTATATTTAAGTTTGCATTATGTTAGAATTAAGGATATGATGTTATTTGATAAATGAAAACTTATTAAATAATAGATTATAACTTATAGAAGAGAAAAAGTATAGTTTATTGACGGAAGGAGTATATTTATGAAGGCTTTAATAGTAGGTGCGGGTAAGTTAGGATATAAACTTGCAGAGGCAATGATTAGTAATGGTGTAGATGTTACCATAATTGATACTAATCCTGAAAAATTAGACCAAATAAATAATCAGTTAGATGTATTAAATGTCAACGCAAGTGGAGTACAAATAGAGGTTCTTACAGAATTAAAAATTAATCTGTATTCTTTTACAATTGCAGCTACGGGGAATGATGAAACTAATATAGTTATATGTTCACTAGCTAAGAAATTGGGGTGTGAAAAAACTATTGGGCGAATTAGAAATCCTGAATATGCTAAGAAGATTAACTTTTTAAAACAAGAGATGGGGATCGACCATATAGTTAATCCAGAATTATCTATAGCTTCGGAAATAACCCAATACTTATTAAAGAAATATACTTTCTATTCTAATAGCTTTGGGAAGGGTAAGGTTTCCCTTATTGACTTTAGAGTAAACAATATGCCAACGATAATTGGCAAAAAGGTTTATGAGTTAAATGAAATGAAGGATTTATTAATTACGGCTATATATAGAAATGATGAATTAATTATACCCAACGGTAATACGGTTATAGAACAAGAAGACGTCATTTATATAATTGGAAAGAAAAGCGAGATTGCAACTTTTGCTGAAAAATCCGATATATCTATAGAGACTAAGTTTATAAAGAAAGCTATGATACTCGGTGGAGGAAAGATAGGCTTTTATTTAGCTGAAAAATTAACTAAAGCAGGAGTAAATGTTAAAATAATTGAACGAGATAGAGAAAGATGTGAGTATTTATCGGAAAAACTGGACAAAGCCTTAGTTATTCATGGAGATGGTTCTGATATTAATTTACTTCAAGAAGAAGATATGAAATCTATGGATGCCTTCATTAGTGCGACAGGATATGATGAAGAAAACTTGTTAATGTCATTAATGGCCAAGCAGTCAGGAGTAAAGAAGGTTATAGCTAAACTAAGTAGACCTAACTATACTCATATTATAAAAAAACTTGGTGTAGATGTTGCTCTGAACCCTGTAAATATTTCAGTGAGTGATATTTTAAAATATGTAAGAGGTGGAAAAGCTTTATCAGTATCATTACTACTAGGGGAGCAGGCAGAAGTGACGGAAGTACTTGTTCCTGATAATGTTAGTAGTGAAGGGGTTTCTATTGAAAAACTTGGACTTCCTAAGGGAGTAATTA
>DAOUPR010000113.1 GCA_030626065.1 Clostridium sp.
ATAAATCTATGCCATAAAAATGGAATGAAGGCTATTGCCTATGGAGCTGTCTATGCAGCTTCTAAAGATTTCTTTGAAGAGCATAAGGAATGGGGTTTTTATTATAATAATAATGAAGCAATTTCTTTTATTGATATTTTTTACATTATGAACATTCAAAAGAAATGTCCTTGGCATCAGCATATAATAGATGAATATGAAAAAGCAATTGTCCAGCTACAATTTGATGGTATTCATATGGATACTTATGGATTTCCTAAGAAAGCCATTGGTATATGTGAAGGAAAAAAAGAAATTGTGGAGCTTGATAAAGAATTTCCTATATTAATCAATGATACTAAGGAGCAATTGAGAAATTCTAAAAATGATGTTACACTTATTTTTAATAATGTAGGGAATTGGCCAGTAAAGACTACAGCAATGGCTAATCAAGATATGGTATATGTAGAAGTGTGGGATCCTTATAATAGTTATTCTAATATACAGCAGATAATTAAAGAAGCTCAAGAAGTAACGGATAAACCCGTTATTTTAGCAGCATATTTAAAGCCTTTTATGAATGAGGATTATGAAAAAGCTGGCTTTGCTCTGAAAATTTTAACAGCAGTTATTGTGTCAAATGGAGCCTATCATTTGGTACTGGGAGAAGAAAAGGGGGTTTTAACTCAAGGATATTATGTGGATTATTATAAGCTTGAAGATAATCTTTTTTCAGAAACAAGAAAATACTATGATTTTGCGATTAGATATTCAGATTTATTTTATAACAAAAATCTTAAGGATGTTTCAATGACGCATGCATACGGAGATAACATGGAATATATTTTTGAAGGAGATGAGTTTAGTTCGAATGCTGAGAGTAATAAGATTTGGACAATTATTAAAGAAGATGTAAATACAAAATTTATCTCTTTAATCGATTTGAAAGGTAATGATGCATTATGGAATATAGGAAAAGAAAAACCTAATGAGATAGAGGAGATTTCTATTAAACTTCAAGTTGAAAAAGAAGTAGATAGCATCTATATTGCTTCGCCAGATAAAGTTATTTCATATGAAATTCCATATGAAATAACTAAAAATGAAAGAGGAGAAATTGCTAATTTTACACTAAAGGATTTAGATATATGGACAATAGTAGTAGTAAAATTCAAGTGAAAATAAATCATTAATATTAATTCTAAAATATAAGGGTGAAAAGAATGAAAAGAATATGGTGGAAAGAAGCCGTTGTTTATGAAATATATACAAGAAGTTTTTTTGATTCTGACGGTGATGGAATAGGAGATATTAAAGGTATTACATTAAAATTAGACTATCTAAAGTTCTTAGGCATTGATGTTATTTGGTTAAGTCCTGTTTACAAATCCCCTAATGATGATAATGGATATGATATATCAAATTATAGAGAAATTATGGATGAGTTTGGTACAATGAAAGATTGGGATGAACTACTAGATCAAGCACATAAAAGAGGTCTAAAAATTATTATGGATTTGGTTATTAATCATACATCAGATGAGCATTCGTGGTTCTTAGAATCAAGAAGTAGTCTATCTAATAACAAACGTGACTATTATATTTGGAGAAAAGGTAAAGAAAATAAAGAACCTAATAATTGGGCTTCATTTTTTACTCCTTCAGCATGGAAATATGATGAAGAAACAGATGAATATTTTCTGCATTTATTTTCAGATAAACAGCCAGATTTAAATTGGAATAATAAAGAAGTTAGAAATAAAATATATGAGATGATGACCTGGTGGCTTGATAAAGGTGTTGATGGCTTTAGAATGGATGTTATTAATTTGATTTCAAAAGCAGAAGGGCTTCCAAATGCAAAAAAAAATAGTGAATATTATTATCAAGATGGATCAGATTTTTATATGAATGGAC
This sequence comes from Clostridium sp., assembly GCA_030626065.1. Lineage (GTDB taxonomy): Bacteria > Bacillota > Clostridia > Clostridiales > Clostridiaceae > Clostridium_AF. The sequence goes on from DAOUPR010000113.1 coordinate 1,897, forward strand.
CTAAAGTACATGAGTATATAAAAGAAATGAATAGTCAGGTTTTATCTAAGTACGATATTATGACAGTAGGAGAAACACCAGGTGTTTCTACAAATGATGCTTTACTCTATGTAGGAGAAGAGCGAGAAGAATTAAATATGGTGTTTCAATTTGAATTGATGGATATTGATTCAGGGAAAAATGGGAAATGGGATGTTGTATCTTGGAATTTATTAGATTTTAAAAGAATTATAAGAAAGTGGCAAATAGACTTATATAATAAAGGTTGGAATAGTTTATATCTTAATAACCATGATCAACCAAGATTGGTATCTAGGTTTGGCGATGATGTAAATTATAGAGAAGAATCTGCAAAAATGCTTGCAACAATGATATATACATTACAAGGAACTCCATATATATATCAAGGTGAAGAAATAGGGATGACTAATGTTATATACGATAATATAGATGATTATAGAGATATTGAAACTCTAAATATGTACCATGAATTTGTTATACAAAACGGAATGGATGAAGAAAAGGTTATGAAAGCTATTTATGCTAAGGGTAGAGATAATGCAAGAACACCAATTCAATGGAATACTGAAAAAAATGCTGGCTTTACTGTTGGCACACCATGGATTAAAGTAAATTCAAATTATAATATTATTAATGTAGAAAAAAATTTACAAGAAGAGAATTCAGTTTTTTATTATTATAAAAAACTAATTGAAATAAGAAAAAAATTTGATGTTCTCATTTATGGGAAATATAAGGAAATCTATCTAGAAGATAATCAGATTTATTCCTATTTTAGAAAAGATGATGAAAATACAATGTTAGTTATTTTAAATTTTTCAAAGTATCCTTGTATATTTAAAATACCAGAAGATATTAGATATGAGAAAGAACAGCTGTTGATTTCAAATTATTCTATAAAAGAAAAAGTTGATTTATTTAATTTAAAACTAAGAGCTTATGAAGCTAGGGTTTATCTACTAAAATAAAACTACATTCTATTTTTTGTTAACCGATACAGATAAGAATAATGCCATATAGGTGTTATTCTTATTTTATATGTATTTATTTTTCGTGAGTTAAATAATATATAAGAGAGAAATTTAATTTTATTGACTTTGTAAATAAAAAGAATATAATAGATAATGGAAAATGATAATGATTATTATTATACTAATGAAAATCATAGTTATACGAGGGGAAGGGTATTGTTGGATATTAATACGATTTTATTTGCTTTTGGATTAACTTTACTTGCAGGATTGTCTACTGGGATTGGAAGTGCTTTGGCTTTCTTTACAAAAAGGACAAACAAAAGATTTTTATCTGCTGCTTTAGGTTTTTCAGCTGGTGTTATGATTTATGTATCTTTTGTTGAGATATTTGTAGAAGCAAGAGATACTTTAGAAGGTGTTTATGGTAATACAAAAGGTTATTGGATTACTACTATAGCTTTTTTTGGAGGAATTGCTTTAATTGGACTTATAGATAAATTTGTACCAAGTTTCGAAAATCCACATGAAATAAGGGATATAAATGATATAGATGAAGTGAATGTAGAAAATCAGGAATTATTAAGGATGGGAGTCTTTTCTGCACTAGCCATTGCCATTCATAATTTTCCAGAAGGATTAGCTACTTTTACAGGTGCGCTTCAAGATCCAACAATGGGCATAAGTATTGCAATAGCAATTGCAATTCATAATATACCAGAGGGGATAGCTATATCAGTTCCAGTATATTATGCTACTGGAAACAGAAAAAAAGCTTTTTTATTCTCTTTCATATCAGGAATGTCTGAACCAGTCGGTGCATTGTTCGGATTTTTTATCTTGATGAGATTCTTTAGTGATGCTATGTTTGGAGTAATATTTGCAGGGGTAGCAGGGATAATGGTTTATATTTCTTTAGATGAATTATTGCCAATGGCTGAAAAATATGGAGAACATCATATTGCTATATATGGACTGTTGTCTGGAATGCTTGTAATGTCAGTTAGTTTATTGATGTTTGCTTAATTCTAGAGGAAAAGGTGTATAGTAATTAGGTTTTAATGTTTTAATTGCACTCTGCAAATTTCACTCTATAAAAAAAACTGCCGTATGGCAGTTTTTTTTAACGTACTCTTCGAGCACAATTGTAATCGGATCTACTGAGAGTTGAAATTTTTATTACATCTCCGGTATGAGGAGCATGTATATAAGAATTATTGCCAACATAAATTCCTACGTGATGTACTGGATGTCCAAAAAATACTAAGTCACCTGGTTGTAAATTTGATCTTGATACATATGTTCCATATCTTGATTGACTAGAGGATGTTCTTGGAATGGATACGCCAAAATGTCTGTAAACATATTGTACGAAACCTGAACAATCAAAAGAGTTAGGGCCTGTAGCACCATAGCGATAAGGACGTCCTAAATAGTTTGATGCATAGGCAATTACTGAATTTGATGATAAGGTAGCTGCGCCTCTAGATGGACTATAACTAGGTGTGGCATCTCGTGCAGCTTCTATTAAAGCCATAGTTCTATTAACATCTGCTTGATCACTTTGAACTAAACTAGCTACTTTGTTTGCTTCTTTTTTAGCATCATCAATTAGTACCTGTTGTTCATCTTTTTTGGAGTCTAATACTTCTTTTTTTTCAAGTACTGTTTCTTTATAAGCAACTAAAGTATTGTTTTTTTCTATTAATTCAGTTTTTTGTTTTTCAATTCCTTCTTGTTTTTGTTTTAATTCAGTTATAATTTCTTCGTCTAAATCAGATAGTGTTTTAACTGTTTGGATTCTTGAAAATAAATCACTTAAGTTTTCTGCACCCATAAGTACTTCTAAATAGCTTGTTCCACCAGTTTCGTACAGTGCTACCATACGACTATTGTACATATCTTTTTCTTCTTGCATTTCTTTTTGAGCTTGGGCTATGTCATTTTTGGCTTTTTGTATTTTAGCTTCTAATTCGGTGATTTTTGATTCTGTTTCTTCAATTTCACAAAGTAATTCTTCGATTTTTACATCTAATTTTTCTATTTCAGCTTGGATTCCATCGACTATTTCTTTGGCTTCATTGTACTCTTTTTTGTGTTCAGCTAGTTCTGCTTGTTGTTCTTGAAGTTGACTACTATAATTAGGTGTTGCAAAAACTGTACTAGATTGACTTATAGAAGCCAATATCGTAACAGATAATACTAAAGCAGTTACTTTTTTATGCACAAAAACATCTCCTTTGCTATATACTCTATACCATTATACCATTAATAAGAGTTTATTTTAAGTAATATATATAAAATTTTAATTAATTATAAATAAAAGGAAATATGACGTGATTTTACCTGTATTTGATTTACAAGGTATAAAGATTGTTGTATCAAATAGCAGAACCTTGTGAAAAAATCAATTTACTTCTATATATTAAATAAATATGTTAAAATTATCATAATAGATTATAGTACAAGAGAAAAATATGGATAAACGGAAGTGGATAAAATGAAGGATTATATTTTAGATTCTCATAAAAGATGTATTGATTTTGGTATAGATAAAGATATTACATATAGTAGGAAGATTTTAAATGATGAATTATTGCAATTAAGATTTCATAGTAATGAAGATTTAATTCTTGCTGTTCGTCCTTTTATGGAGAATTTGTATGATTTTGTTAAGGGGTCAAATTTCTTTATTATATTAACAGATTCAGAAGGTTGTATTTTAAATGTTATTGGAGATAAACAAATATTAGATGAATCTAGTAATATTAAAATGATACCAGGTGCTTATATGAGTGAAGAGTATATAGGTACTAATGCTATGAGTTTAGTATTAACAGAAAAAAGGCCAATCCAAATATCAGAGAAAGAACATTACATAAGTTCATATCATAGATGGACATGTTCAGCTGCACCTATTAGAGATCAAGAAGGTAAAATAGTGGGTGTATTGAATTTGACAGGATATTGTCAAAATGCGCATCTGCATACTTTGGGTATGGTAGTTGCAGCAACAAAAGCAATAGAAGAGTTAATGATTACGGATAAATATAGTAAACATTTGTATGAAGTTAATAATCATTTTTCAAGAGTATTTGACTCTATTTCTACTGGAATAATAACTACAGATTTGAATGGAAATATACTTAATTATAATAAAACGGGATTAGGAATGTTCGGTTATAAAAAAGATGAATTTTCAGAATTGAAAATATGGGATATAGTATACAATTATGATGATATTTTAAGTAAACTAAAAAACAATAAAGATTTTATAGATGAAGATGTTTATATTAAAAGTAAAAGAAACAAACTTCAATATAATTTAAGTGTTTATCCAATTTATTTAACGAGTGAGATAATGAAGGAATTAACTTTTGTTTTTTTAGATATTAAACGTAATAGAAAATTAGCTGGGAGAGTACTTAGTAATCAAGCAATATATACTTTTGATAAGGTCATAGGTGAGAACAAGGAATTTAAGAAAAATATTGATTATGCTAGAAAGATTGCTGATAGTAGATCTACAATACTAATTATGGGTGAGAGTGGTACGGGAAAAGAAGTTTTTGCTCAGTCAATACATAATGCAAGTAGCAGAAAAGATAAACCATTTATAGCAGTAAACTGTGGTGCAATTCCTAGAAATTTAATTGAATCAGAATTATTCGGATATGAAACGGGGTCATTTACAGGTGCAAAAAAAGGAGGTAATCCAGGGAAATTTGAATTAGCGGATGGTGGAACTATCTTTTTAGATGAAATAGGGGAAATGCCAATAGACATGCAAACAAAGCTGTTAAGAGTTATTGAAGAATCTGTTATTAGCAAAATAGGTGGAGTACATCAAATTCCAATAGAAGTTAGAATAATAGCGGCTACTAATAAGAATTTAGAGGAAGAGATTCATAAGGGTAACTTTAGAAAAGATTTATTTTATAGATTAAATGTTTTACCTTTGAATTTAATGCCATTAAGAGAAAGAAAAGATGATATCCCATTATTAATAGATTATTTTATGGAAAGAACATCTAAAAAGCTTAATAAACGGTCGGTAGTAATAACTGAAGAATATTTAAAGTGTTTGATTAATTATGAATGGCCTGGAAATATAAGAGAACTAGAAAATATTGTAGAACTAATTATTAATACTGAAGCTTTGCCTGAAAAATTAACAAAAGAAAAAGTAATAAAACATAGAAAAGATAACATTAATGAAACTTTAGAAAAAACCAATAAGTATGATTATGTTGAGATAGATAATGATTTTTCATTTAATTTAAAAGATGTAGAAAGAAAACACATTAAGAGAGTGCTAGAAAAATTTAATGGTTCGGTAGCTTTAAGTGCTAAAGCTCTAGATATTGGAAGGAATACTCTTTATAGAAAGATAAAAGAATACGATTTATAATTAAATGCACAATGCACAATGCACAATGCACAATTGAGGAGGATTTTCTTCCCTGTGGTGAGAAAATCTTTAATTAATAAAAGATTAAAAGATTAAAAGAATAGGCTATCTTTTAGAATAATGTTGATATTTTAACTGTTGTTTAATAAAGTAGATTATATTAAATAATAATGTGTAATTTAGAATGATTTTACTAAGCAAAATTATCCACAATTGCAAATTGCACACTTAAAATTGCTAATTGTTCACAAAAAAATAAGGTGTTTTTATACAAAGTTCCATTTTGGAACTTTGTTCTATTTTGGAACATAAAAACAATGAATACGGTTCCAAAATGGAACAAAGAAATTATAAGATATCTAATGTAAAACTTCATAGGTTCATTTACAAATTATGAAGAGGGAATATATATAATGAAAATTTTACTGTTTTTAATATTATTGAACTAAATTTTGAAGAACTAAAAGTTCTTAAGTCTTTAAGCTACTAAGGTGTCAAGGTCTTAATTTTTTAGTTTGTCAATTGCACTCTGCAAATTGCACTCTGCACACTTGTTTAAAAAAGGTTTGGCATGATATATGCTTATATAGATGAATAAGTTAATGAATAACAAAGGGAGGTATTATTTATGTACGGATATCATGGTAAAGTTTTAAGAATTAATTTAACAAACAAATCTATAACAACTGAAGCACTAGATATAGGCATGGCCAAGAAATTTATTGGTAGTAGAGGAATTGGAGTAAAAACAATGTTGGATGAGGTTGATCCAATGATTGATGCTTTAAGTCCTGATAATAAAATAATAGTTGCTACAGGTCCTTTAACAGGAGCGCCTGTTCCTACAAGTGGAAGATATATGGTAGTGACTAAATCTCCTTTAACAGGAACGATAGCTATTTCAAACTCAGGTGGTAGATGGGGAGCAGAATTTAAAGCAACTGGCTTTGATATGCTTATTTTAGAAGGAAAATCAGAGACTCCTGTTTATATTGATATTGTAGATGATAAAGTTGAAATAAAAGATGCAGGACATCTTTGGGGTAAAGTTGTTTCAGAGACTACTGAACTTTTAGAAAAGGATTCAGAGCCTAAAGCAAAAATTATGTGTATAGGACCATCAGGAGAAAAATTATCATTCATGGCTGCTATTATGAATGATATAGATAGAGCAGCTGGACGTGGTGGTGTTGGTGCAGTAATGGGTTCTAAAAATCTTAAAGCAATTGTTGTAAAAGGAAGTCATAAGGTTCAGATTAAAGACAAAGAGTTAGTTAAAAAAGTAAACCTTGAAAAAGTTAAAATATTAAGAAATGACCCTGTTGCTGGTCAAGGTCTACCGAATTATGGAAGTGCGGTTTTGGTAAATATAATTAATGAAAATGGAGTTCATCCAGTAAAAAATTTCCAAGAGTCTTATACTGATAAAGCTGATTTAATAAGTGGAGAATCATTAGCTGAACAAAAATTAATAAAGAATACTGCATGTTATAGATGTCCAATAGGATGCGGTAGATTTGTTAAATTAGATGATGGAACAGAATGTGCTGGTCCAGAATATGAGACATTGTGGTCATTTGGTTCTGATTGTAATATTTATGATTTAGATTCTATTAATAGAGCAAATATGATATGTAATGAATATGGACTAGATACTATTTCAGCTGGTGCAACTATAGCAGCTGCAATGGAATTGTATCAAAGAGGATTTATTAAAAGTGAAGAACTTGAAGAAGATGGAATAGGATTTGAATGGGGCGATAGCAAGGCAATGGTCGAATGGACTAGAAAAATGGCTATAAGAGAAGGCTTTGGTGATAAGCTAAGTGATG
>DAOUPR010000242.1 GCA_030626065.1 Clostridium sp.
CTCCTCGTTCCTCGGAGAATCTTTAATTTATTTAAAAATAATAGATATAATAAAAGCAATAGGTGTATTTGTTCACACAAATCTACCTATTGCTTTTTAAGAAATAATTTCATCTTTTTTCTTTTAATCAGTTATTAAATTCAAAATTTTTTAGCTCCGCTAAAAAATTTTATCCTTAATTGTGCATTGTGCATTATCTTTTATAACTATTTTCTCTTATAATATTCTATAAATTTACAATATCCGTATATCCCACATATTGCACCACAACCAAATGAAACTAATAGAAATATAACAAAACTCCCTAAGGGCATAAAAAGTCTTACTCCCATTCTAATCATAACTCCTTAAAAGTTCTCTATTATATAGTATTAATTAGATTAGCAGATAGCACCTATTATTCAGCATTATTTTTTTCTTGATTTTTTTTGCATATTATATTATAATTTTGTTAATACTAATTTGTGTTAATAAATAAATATTATTAATTAGGAGGGATTTTATGAAGTCATATGTTTGTACTGTATGTGGTTATGTATACGATCCAGCTGTAGGTGATCCTGATAGTGGAATAGCGCCTGGCACTGCTTTTGAAGATATTCCAGAAGATTGGGTTTGTCCTTTATGTGGAGTAGGAAAAGATTTATTTGAAGTTGAAGAATAAAAATAAGCTATCATTTATTTTAAATGATAGCTTATATTTTTATATTTTATTAATTTGTTTCCTGCTGGTTTAGGCTTGTTTCATTTTGTTCTTCACTTGTATCAATACTTTCATCCTCTTCAAATATAAAATCATGCATTTGCTCTTTTGTTAATACTAAGTCAGTTTTCAAATAATAAATTCCATCTATTTTTGCATCCCAAGCATTTCCATTCATAGGATATCTTTCTTTTTCAATGCTTCCATAATTAGATGATAAAACTCCAGTAGCTAGTTTCACAATATCTGCAACACTTATACTCGTTTCAACATTAGAGGCAAGATCAGGTATTAATTCTAAAGCTTTGTTTTTATCCATAGCCATAAATTTTGATGCAATAGCTTCTAAAACAGTTCTCTGTCTTTCCGTTCTAGCAAAATCTCCACCAGCAAGGTATCTTATTCTAGAATAAGCAACAGCTTGTTTCCCATTTAATAATTGTAAACCTGCTTCATTAACATTTACTTTTTCTGTATTAGATATATTAGCTGTTTCTGTCATATATGAATTTATATATTTTATTTCATTTTGCTGAACATCAATTTCAACTCCACCAATTTTATCAATAATATCCTCTAAACCATAAAAATCTACAGTAACAAATTCTTTTATCCCTAAATCAAATACACTATTTAATGTGCTAACGGCAAGCTCAGGTCCTCCATAAGCATAAGCATGATTTATTTTTGTATTGCCATGGCCATCAATAGGTACATATGTATCTCTCATTATTGATGATATTTTTAATTTATCATGTTTATTATCAATTGTTGCTACAATAATACAGTCTGACCTACCTATATCACTCTTATGTCTACTATCAATACCGAAAAAAGCAATATTAGTAATAGAATTATCTTCAAGCTTTTCTTCAACTTCTTCTGAAATTTCTAGTTTTTCTTTATCCTCAGGCATTTCTACAATAGTAATATTTTCTTCAACTTCAGCAATCTTTTTAAAATATTTATTGCCTAAAACCCAAACAATTGAAGCTATTATTATTAAAATAATAAGCACAATCAAACCATTTTTCTTTCTATTGTTCTTCATTTAATTCTCCTTTATATCAACTCAAAATAATTACAAATATCATTTTACCATATATTAAAAGTAAAATCTCTATATTTTTATTAAAAATTCAATTTTATTACTTTTCACGCATTCTATACTAATTAACTTGATAAGCTCAGTAACTCTTTAGAATATATCCTAATAAAAAAGCTCTATGTTTAATAAACACTTTTGGTTTTAACCAAAAGAGGTGCTAAACTTCTAAAACTAACCGCTACTAAAACTATAAGTCCACCAATAATAGCAAAGTGGCCCGGCTTTTCCCCTAAAATCAGAAACACCCAAATAGGATTTAACACTGGTTCCAATATAGGTATTAAAACTGCATCTAGTGCTGATACCTTATTAATTGCTTTAGTATATATAATATACGGTAATCCTATTTGAAAAACTCCTAAAATAATTATTCCTAATATGCTCTTTATATCAGGAATTTCTCCAAACATAAAAGGTATAGTTATTATAAAAGCAATAATATTTCCCCAAAACACAGTATTCACTTGCTGATTATCTTTATCCTTTTGCATAAAAATAACCATAGCCGCAAATGTTATTCCACTTAAAACCCCAAATAAATTTCCCATTGAATTCCCGTAACTAAGATCATCAATAAAAAACATAATTATTCCAGAAAAAATAACGAATATACATACTATATCTCTAAAATTTATTTTTTCCTTTAAAAACAAAGCTCCATAGATAACAATATATATTGGTGCCGTATATTGTAATATTATTGCATTAGCTGAAAAAGTAATTTTCGTAGCAACTACAAAAAAAATCAACGTTCCTGCATAAGCAAGACTCCCTCCAACCTTAACTTTATTAAAATTAGTACTTGGCTTTTTAATAATCAATAAAATAAATATAGCAGCAACTAAACTTCTTGAACCTGCTATAGCTGCTGAATTCCAATCCACTAGTTTGATTAATACCCCACCACTACTCCACAAAATAGCTGAAATCAGCAAGTATCCATTATGCTTAATTCTCTCTTTTACAGCTAAATCCATCTTTTAAACTCCCCTTTTCTACATAATAAAAAGATTAATTAACAATTTGCAATTGTGGATGATTCTCTCCTGTCGTTGAGAATCTTTAATTATTAAATTAATTAAAACTCTACCACAAATTTACTACCTTTTCCTTCTTCACTTTCTACATAAACATTGCCCTCTTGCACTTCAACTAGGCTTTTAGCTATAGAAAGTCCTATTCCCGTTCCGCCTGTCTCTCTACTTCTAGATTCATCTGATCTATAAAATCTTTCAAATATATATGGCAAATCCTTTTCACTTATTCCAATTCCATTATCCTCCACAAATAAACTAATTTTATTGTTTGATTCTTTAAGAACTACCTTAACATTTCCTCCTTCATCTGTATATCTATGAGCATTTGAAAGTAAATTATAAATTACTTGTTTTACTTTTTCTTTGTCTAAATTTGCAAAAATACTTGCTTGTATTTTCTTCTCAATACTAATATTTTTTTCTCTAAATAATGGTGAGAACACTTCAATGATTCCTTCAACAAATTCTGATAAATCAAACTCTTCTTTATTCAAATGCATTTGAGCTGATTCAAGTAAATAAATGTCCTTTAATTTATCAGTCATCTTAGCGAGTCTATCTACTTCCTCTTTACAGCTATACAATTTTTCTTCATCCGGCGTCCATATTCCATCAATAAAAGCGTCTAAAAAATTATTAATTATAGTCAAAGGCGTTTTTATTTCATGTACTAAGTTAGAAGTTAATTTTTCTCTCATATTTTTATCTTTTTCTAAGCTCTCCCCTAAGAAATTAATAGATTTTGATAAATCATAAATTTCTTTTGTAGAAGAGGATTCATCTGCTCTAATTTTATAATTACCCTCTTTTATTGTATGAGCTGTTTGTGTAACATTAATAATTGGCTTAGATAAGCTCCTCGAAATAAAATAACTTAATATTATAGCTAAAACAATTACTATTAATCCTGCAAAAATAAAAGATTTTGTCATTGTAGCTTTAAACAGCCCCACCTGTTCAGTGTATTTAAAGGCATCATAATAACCTATTGTCAAGGTTGCAACTAATTCATCTTCAACCATTATATTAAAATCATCTTCTTCATAATTCATATCGTTAACAATATTACCCATACGATGTTCTTTATCTTGAAACCCCTTATTTTTAGCCATTTTCATCTGCTGTCTATACTTTAAAGATGGCCTATTTGTAGAAAATATTGCTTTTCCCCTAGAATCTTTTATTTCAATAAATAACTCTTGTCCTTCTGCATAAGTCCTTAATTCGCTGTAATATTCATCAATATTGCCTGACTCAAAAATCCTCTGAACTAATTCTTGAACTCGTTCTACTTTATCTTCTTGCTCAAAATCAAGAAATCTATTAAATTGAGAATCCAAAATTGAATTTGATATAAATATTGATATAAATATTGATGTGAATATTAATATTATAAAACTAAACGTGATTTTACTTGTTAGCGATGTTTTAAATTTAATCATTAAAACCTCCAAATTTATACCCAGCACCATAAACTGTTAATATATATTTAGGTGCTTTAGAATCATCTTCAATTTTCTTTCTTAAATTTCTAATATGGGTGTCAATACTTCTATCAAAACTTTCTACATTATCCCCCATTATTCTATCAAGTAATTCTTCTCTTGAAAAAATCTTTCCTGGATAAGCAGTTACTGCCTTTAACAATCTAAATTCATATGTAGTAAGCTTTATAATTTGTTTATTTTTATAAACCTCTTGTTTTTCAAAATCTATTTCCAATTCACCATTATTTATTATGAATTTTTCTGCCATCAATTTGTCTTCTTTATAATTTCTCCTTAATTGAACCTTTACTCTGGCAACTAGTTCTCTTGCACTAAAAGGTTTTGTTATATAATCATCTGCTCCAATTGAAAGTCCTTCTATTTTGCTATCCTCATTATTTTTTGCCGTTAGCATAATAATAGGAATATCTGAATTCATTCTAATTTTGCTGCAAACTTCTTCCCCCGAAAAATTAGGAAGCATTAAATCTAGTATAATCAAATTAATATCTTCATTTTTAAATATTTCAAGTGCATCTTTGCCATTATATGCTTTGTAAACTTTATACCCATCCTTTAACAAATATGCTTCTATCGTATCCACAATTTTTTTCTCATCATC
>DAOUPR010000220.1 GCA_030626065.1 Clostridium sp.
CATTATTTTTTTTTGCATTGTGCATTGTGCATTGTGCATTGTCTTCTACTCATATCTAAGCGCATCTATTGGTTTTAATTTAGCTGCTTTTCTTGCTGGGTAAATTCCAAAGAATATACCTATTGATGAAGAAAATAAAATTGTTAGTGCAATTGAACTTGCTGAGAACTCAGGAACTACATCCATAAATCCACCTGCAATACTAGCTAATAAAACACCAAGAATTATCCCAATTATACCACCAATCATAGTTAATATAGCTGACTCTGTTAAAAATTGCATTAGAATATTTCCTGTTGTTGCACCAATTGCTTTTCTAATTCCAATTTCTCTTGTTCTTTCTGTAACAGAAACAAGCATTATATTCATAACTCCTATTCCACCAACTAATAAAGAAATACCAGCTACAGCACTAATAAATGCTGTAAAAATTCCAAGTACACTATTTATCTGCTCTAACATTGCAAATACATTTTGCATAATATAAAGTTCCTGACCTTCATTTCTGTGTCTATTTTCAAGTAAAGATACTATGCTATTCCCTACTCCTTCTGCTTCATCTTGCGTTGTCGCAATAACTCTAATGTTTGAGATATTAGTACTTTTACCACTCAAAGTTTCAAAAGAAGTATATGGCATATAGGCAGTAATGTAATCGTCCTGCGGTGGTCCAAAACTACTTGTGGCTGATTCTGTAATACCTATAATTTTAATTACCTTTGTATTTTCACCAATTTTAACTTTTATTGATTCACCAACAACATTGGCGTAACCAAAAATATTTTCAGCCGAATCTTCATCTATAACGGCTACTAATTTACCACTATTAACTTCATTCTCAGAATAAAATCTACCATGTACCAATTCAAGTGCAAACGCTTCGTCATAAAATTCATTTCCACCGGAAATACTAATACTATAATTTTTAGTATCCGTTATTACTTTTCCACCTGTGGATGTACTTGGAGATAAATATTTAACTCCACTAACATTTTTATTTATTGAGTCTAAATCTTTTTCAGTAATATAATCACTACCCGAAGCTATTTTACCATCCACCGTCACAATAACTGCTGAAGCTCCTATTTTTTCAAATTCGCCAGTAATAGAACTTGTTCCACCAGAGCCAAGTGCCAATATTGCAATAACAGAACTAATTCCAATTATTATACCTAACATTGTAAGAAACGATCTCATTTTATTCGCTAAGATACTATCAAAAGCCATTTTCAAACTTTCGAAAAAATTCATTAAATCACCTATTTTCTATAGAATATTTAAAGTTATTCTTATTGTGCAATAACTAATCTATTTTTCACTTCTTCATCACCAACTAATTTTCCATCAAAAAATCTTACAATTCTTTTCGTATATTTTGCAACATCCGGTTCATGGGTTACCATTACTATAGTTTTACCTTCATCATTTAGTTTCTGAAATATATCTATAATATCCAAAGTTGATTTACTATCCAAATTACCTGTTGGTTCATCAGCCATTATTACATTTGGGTCATTAACTATCGCCCTTGCTATAGCAACCCTTTGTTTTTGACCACCTGATATTTCATTAGATTTATGATTAACTCTATCACTAAGCCCTACTTTTTCTAATGCTACTAAAGCTCTTTGTTTTCTTTCTTTTAATGGTACCCCTGCATATATCATTGGTAATTCAACATTTTCTAGTATTGTCATTCTAGGTAAAAGATTAAAAGATTGAAATACAAAACCTATTTCTTTGTTTCTTACAAATGCCAATTCATTTTCAGTTAAATTTGATACATCTTTACCATTTAAAAAATAAGTCCCAGAATCTAATCTATCTAAACAACCTAAAATATTCATAAAAGTTGATTTCCCTGACCCTGATGGCCCCATTATAGATGTAAATTCACCCTGTTCTATTTTTAGTGAAACATCGTCTAATGCTGTGAAATCAATTTCTCCAGTTATATATCTTTTTATTATGTTTTTAACTTCTATCATTTATACCAATCCTCCTGATAAGCCCTTACTTTCATCACAGAATTTAATTATTTCCTTGTCTTCTTCCTGAAAACAAACCACCTGTTTTTTCACTACTAGCTGAGTTCTTCGAAACAATTGCTCCATCTGAAATTTCACTTGAAGGATTAAGTATAACTTCTTCTCCTAATTCTAATCCACTTACAATTTCTACGTAAGAATCTGATTGAAGTCCTTTTTCAATAACTTTTTTAATTGCTTTACCTTCTTCAACAACAAATACAAACTCTTCACCTGTTTCATCTTTCTTTATACTTTCAACTGGAATATATAAAACCTCAATTGCTTTTTGTAATAAAATATCTACATCTGCTTCAAAATTAATTTTTAGTGTTGGATTTTCACTATTCACTTTTACTTCAACTAATAAATTTCCTGTCATATTATCTGCCTTAGGAGCAATATATGAAACTTCTCCTTCATACTGTTTAGCTCCATCGTAAATTGTAGCTAAATCTCCCACGGCTACACTTACAGCTTCATACTTATCAATATACAAAATAATTTTCAAATCATTTAAATCTGTAATTTCAACTAATCCACCACCAGCAGCTTGAGCACTGCTAGTAATAGCTCCTTCTTCAGCATTTACCGCTGTTACAGCACCTGCTTTTTCGGCAACAATTTTATCCTCTATTTCTACTGATTTTGTTTTATCCAAATTAATTTGTGCAGATTCAACTTGATTTTCAGCTTGTTTAATACTAGTGTCTTTAACATACACTATCATATCTAGTTTCTGCTCTAAAGAACTAATTTGGGCTTCTAATCCTTGTTTTTCTGAGATCAACGCTGTTAATTGATTTTGTAATGTATTATCTTGTGTAGTAGGCGTAGTAGGCATAGTTTCTCCTTCAACTCCCTCAGTACTACTCTCTTCAACTAAACTCTGGTCTTCAATTAATGTTTGTGTATCTGATATATCCTTATTTAATGCTTCTATTTCTAATTCTAAATCATCAATTTGTGAATTATAGTCAGCCTTTTTAGCATCTGCATCTTTATTTTGATTTTGCAAACTCTCTAAATTTAATTTTGCATTATCTAATTGAATTTCTAATAATCTTATAGACTTACTATTATCTTCTACATCAAATGTCACTAAAACTTGCCCTTGTTCTACTAAATCTCCTACTTCTACATCCACTGATTTTATTGTAGAAACACCTTTAGCATTATAGCTTTTTGTATAATCTGATTGAATTGTACCCACAGAAGAAAGTAAATCTTCCACATCACCCTGTTCTACATTAGCAGTATTAACAGACACCCCTTTAGGTTTAGTATTTCCACCTACAACTTTCAAAGTAATTAGAGCAACTGCAACTATTAATATACTTACGATTATAATTCTTTTTTTTGAGAATTTTTTCATGTTCATTCCACTCCTTATTTTAATATCGGTCACATCAATTATATTTTATCTGATTTATTGATTATCTTTCATTAGGTATTATTCTACACTATAAAAATTAAATTCCTTACAAGAAAGTCTTAAGAATTTATTAAATAACTTTCTTTATAAATTATTAATCAACTCTACAGATACAACTTAAATCCATTTTCTTTAAGCCACTTTTTCTTTATATCATAGTCAGGCATTATGTGTTGTACTAAACTCCAAAAGTCCTTAGAATGATTCATATGAACAAGATGGCATAATTCGTGTACTACAACATAATCTATTACATTTACAGGTGCCATTATAAGTCTCCAATTAAATAAAACATTGCCAGTACTTGTACAACTTCCCCATCTCTTCTTCTGCTCTTTTACTTTTACCTTTGTAGGGTTTACTCTTACTATACTTAGGTAATCAATAACTCTATCATTTATCACTCTACTTGCTTCTACTTTAAACCATTTTATTAATTGTGATTTTATTATTTCTTCATTTATCATAGTATTTTTTATATTTTTCTTGATTATTATATTATTACCAGTCTTTTTACTATTAATCAAAATTATATTTATACAATCATTATTGTTACTCTTTTGTAGTGAAAGAAAGTACTCATTTCCTAGGTAATAAAAAACACTACCTTCTTTAAATTGTTTTTCCTCTTTTTTATAATCAATTTCTTTATAATAATTCAACTTTTTTATTATCCATGAATGTTTATCTTGTAGTATATTCATTATTTGATTTTCATCTAGAAATAAAGGCGCAATAACTATTACTTCATTTGGAGGTTTGATCTTTATTTCCATGGTTTTTCTTTTTCTATAAATTAATTCTGCTTTAATTTCTAAATGGTCCTCTTTTATGCTAATAATCTTATTTTTTTTCATATTGATCTCCTGTTTTTTCTATAATCTATATATCATCATAAAAACATCTATAATAACAATATTGTAAAACATAGCTTAATTTATATATAACCTAAATTTCGCAACAAACTCTTTAATAATTATTCTAACATTTATATACCGATATACAAAAGGCTTTTAATCAAAAATAAAACCCACCAATTAATCAGTGGGTTACATTTCAGGCATTTCTTTTGTTTTTTCTTCAAAATAACTATTCTAAATAATCTTGATTTGCAAAAAAAATAAGCCATAAGGCTTATTTTATAAGTATTTTTTTATTTCCTCTACTTTATCAAGTTTTTCCCAAGATAAATCTACATCTGTTCTTCCGAAATGTCCATAAGCTGCAGTATTTCTATATATTGGTCTTCTCAACTCTAACTCTGCAATTATAGAACCCGGTCTTAAATCAAATACTTTTTCTACTATTTCAACTATTTTATCTTCTGCATATTTTGATGTCCCAAAAGTATCTACAGTTATTGATACTGGTTTAGCTACACCTATTGCATAAGCTAGTTGTATTTCTAACTTATCAGCAATCCCTGCAGCCACTAAATTTTTAGCTACCCATCTTGCAGCATAAGCAGCTGATCTATCAACTTTAGTACAGTCTTTTCCTGAAAAAGCTCCACCACCGTGTCTTCCCATACCGCCATAAGTATCAACAATTATTTTTCTACCAGTTAATCCTGAATCTCCTTGAGGTCCACCAATAACAAATCTTCCTGTTGGATTAATAAAATACTTAGTATTTTCATCTAATAATTCTTGTGGAACAACTTCTTTAACAACATAATTTAATAAATCTTCTCTAATTGTTTCTTGTGTTACATGTGAATCATGTTGAGTAGAAATTACTATAGTATCTATTCTAACAACTTTGTCTCCGTCATATTCAACTGTAACTTGAGTTTTACCATCTGGTCTTAAGTAATCTAATGTACCATTTTTTCTTACTTCTGTTAATCTTCTTGCTAATTTATGAGCCATACTTATTGGTAATGGCATATACTCTTCTGTTTCATTAGTTGCGTAACCAAACATCATACCTTGGTCTCCTGCACC
>DAOUPR010000167.1 GCA_030626065.1 Clostridium sp.
AAAGCATTTCTTGCTGCAGCATATTTATAAGCTATATTTTTCTCTAAATCAGCTACACTATACTCTTCTCTTGCATCTTTTGCACCTTGCATCATATCATCAATATTTATTCCAGAAGCAGCAATTGGCAATAATCCAACAGCTGTTAAAACAGAAAATCTTCCACCAACATCATCTGGAATAACAAATGTCTCATATCCTTCAGCATCAGCTAAAGTTCTAAGTGCTCCTCTTGCTTTATCAGTTGTTGCAAAAATTCTTTCTTTTGCTCCATCTTTTCCGTATTTCTTTTCTAAAAGATCCTTAAATATTCTAAAAGCAATAGCCGGTTCAGTAGTAGTACCTGATTTTGAAATTATATTTACAGAAAACTCTTTATCTTTAACTAGTTCTACTAAATCAGCCATATATGTAGAGCTTATATTATTTCCTGCATAAAGAATTTTTACACTATCGTTGTTTTCTGGCATTAGATTATGAAAAGTACTAGCATTCATTTCTATAGCAGCTCTTGCTCCTAAATATGAACCACCAATTCCAATTACAATTAAGTATTCTGAGTCCTTTTTAATCTTTTCTGCTGAAGCTTTAATTCTATCGAATTCATTTTTATCATAATTTATAGGTAAATCAACCCATCCTAAAAAATCATTACCTGCACCTGTTTTCTCGTGAAGCATTTTGTGGGCAACTTCTACCATTGGTTGCATTTGAGCCACTTCATAATCTTGTAAAAAAGGTTTTGCCTTTGATAAATCTAATGTTAATCCCATAATTCTTATTCCTCCTAAAATTCATGTTAGAAAATTCTAAATGTTAAATTTTTTATATATTACCTTAATTAATGTTACCATAGAATGTTATGGACAACAATATACGTAATCCTTTTCAAAATAACATTATCATTTTTTTATTCTTTGTAATAGTTTTCACTAAATATAGAGCTCCTATACTTTGTAAATAAGTTTTAATTTTGTCTTATTATAAGGTTTTCAGTCCAACTATTTATTCTTAGCATCATTATTCATTATTAGCTTTAACTATTGAAGAAATATTATTGACAATTCTTTCAGCTACAAAAGGGTTATTCATCGTATAAATATGAATACCATCAACTCCATTTGAGATAAGATCAATTATTTGTTCTGTAGCATATGCAATACCTGCATCTGCTAGAGCTTCTTTATTATCCTCATACTTATCCATTATAGTTATAAACTTTTTAGGTAAAGTTGCTCCACATAAATCAACAATTCTTTTTATTTGCTTTTTATTAATTACAGGCATAATACCTACTTCTATAGGTATCTTTATATTGTTTTCCTCTATTTTTGTTTTAAAATCATAGAGATATTTATTATCAAAAAACAATTGAGTAATTAAAAAATCAACACCTGTATTTATTTTAATTTTCAGATTTTCAATATCTTCATTTAAATTTTTAGTTTCCATATGTCCCTCTGGATAACATGCTGCCCCTACAGAAAAATCACCCTTTCCCTTAATATAAGAAGATAACTCACTGGCATAAGAAAACTGTCTTTTAGAAATTAAATTTAATTCTTTAGGAATATCCCCTCTTAAAGCTAGAATATTCGAAATATTATTTTTCTTCAAATCTGTAAGAACAGAATCTATTTCAGCTTTTGTTGAATTTATACAAGTTAAATGAGCTAATGCTTCTATATTATGATGATTTTTAATATAAGAAGCTATCTTAACTGTATTATTATTTAAAGTGCCTCCTGCCCCATAGGTAACACTAATATAATCAGGATTAAGATAAGCTAAAGCATCAATTGTTTCATAAACCGTGCTTATTGCTGCCTCCTTCTTCGGTGGAAAAATCTCAAAAGACACTACTGATTTTTTTTCTTTAAAAATATCTTTTATAAGCAACGAATAACCCCCTTCTATTTTTGGACTTTAAAAAATTTATTTATAACTAAAATTTTATTCATCTAATCAGTTTTTATTTAATGATAGAGTGCAGTTTGCAGAGTGCAATGTGCAGTTATTGATGATTTTGCTGCGCAAAATCTTTGAATTACTTAAAAGATTCTCAACACAAAGAGCGAATCTTCCTTCACTTCACTCTGCACATTGCACATTACACTCTTTTTTCAAAAAAACTGTACTCTATGAAAAAAAGCCATTTTCCTAAGAAAAACAGCTTATACTTTATAATACAATAAAAGCGCTATTAATCTTATCTTTCAGAAAAATTTTTTTCTGCTGGAATTGACACCGGGCATAAATGCTGGTTGTCGGGTTTCATTGGGCCAGTCCCTCCACCACTCTACATAAGAAATCTATTAAATTTTTATTCATTGATATAAATTTTAATAATAAACCACCATTCTGTCAACTAAAAATTCTAACCCAATTATATGAAAATCTTGCTTATTTTTTTATATGGATAAACTACTTCAACATAAATTTATACAAGTCCATAACTCATTAAACCATCTAGTTTTGTACATGTATAAGATAAGTTTACGTATAGTTTATCTTTATTAAATCCTATGATACAATTAATACAATCAATTTGTATATTTATTAATGGGGTGAATTTTTTATGCTTATAGATAAAAAAGAGGTGTTAAGATATCTCGGATACAAAAATCAGAAAATAGATAAAACATTAGATACTTTACTAGAAATTTGTATAGAAGAAATTAAAAACTATTCAAACAGTAAATATACTTTTAAGATTTTTGATATATCTAAAATTCAAGAAAGCCAAGATATAAATATTAACAACACAAATTTGACTTTCCATGGCAAAGACATATATAATCATTTAAAGAATTCAACAAAATGCGCTACTATAGCTTTAACGTTAGGTATAGAAATTGAAAAAAGAACAAAACTCTACGAAAAAAGCAATTTGACTAAAGCTCTCATTTTTGATGCCTGTGCTACTACTGCAATAGAAAGTTATTGTGATGAAGTCCAAAAAGAAATTGAAAAAGAAGCTAAGAAATTAGATTTGGGAGTTACATATAGATACAGTCCAGGCTATGGTGATTTTAATATAAATATTCAACAGGATATTTTAAAAATATTAGATGCATCTAAAAGAATTGGACTTACAGTAACAGATACAAATATATTAATACCAAGAAAATCTATTACTGCTGTTATTGGTTTTCAAGATAAAAATATAAAAAGGCAACATCCTGGCTGTGGTAATTGTAATAAAAAAAATGATTGTTTATTTAGAAAGGCGGGGGACTACTGTGGAAATTAGAGAAAAACTGGGGAAAGATTTTCTATTTTTTGATGGAGCAATGGGTACAATGCTTCAAAAAAAAGGCCTAAGAACAGGCGAAATTCCTGAAACTTATAATATGATACATCCTGAAATAATAAAGGATATTCACCTTCAGTATATAAATGCTGGAGCTAATATACTAACTACAAACACCTTTGGTGCTAACGAATTAAAACTTAAAGAAACAGGTTTCTCGGTGGAAGAAATAATAACTTCTGCTATTACTTTAGCTAAAGAAGCAAGAGGATTAAGCAATACTGCTATAGCCCTTGATTTAGGTCCAATAGGTCAATTAATGGAGCCTATGGGAACTATTACTTTTGAAAGAGCTTACGATATATATAAAAGACAAGTACTTGCTGGAGTTACAGCTGGATGTGACTTAATAATTATCGAAACAATTTCAGATTTATACGAAGCAAAAGCAGCAATTCTTGCAGCAAAAGAAAATAGTTCTATTCCTGTATTTTGCACTATGACTTTCGACGAAAATCTCAGAACATTAAGTGGCAGTGATCCTGTTACTATGGTTAATGTTTTAGAAAGCCTGCAAGTTGATGCCTTAGGAATAAATTGTTCTTTAGGTCCAAAGGAAATGATGCCTGTAGTTGACGAAATACTAAAACACTCTACTATTCCAGTAATGGTACAGCCTAATGCAGGCTTGCCTAAAATTATAGATAATAATACTGTATATGATGTTACTCCTGCTGAATTTTCATCTTTTATGAAAAACATAGCTGAAAAAGGTGTATCAATTCTAGGTGGCTGTTGTGGAACTGATGAAAAATTTATTAAAGAATTAGTAAAGCAAATCAGTCCTATATCCTTTGTAAAAAATAACCCCCAAAAACATACCACTGTTTCTAGTTCAACAAAAACAGTTTTTATAGGTGAAACAGTTTCTGTTGTAGGCGAAAGAATAAACCCTACAGGCAAAAAGAAATTTAAGGAAGCTCTAAGAAATAGTGATATGGATTATATACTAGGGGAAGCCATCTCACAAATGGAGGCAGGCGCAGATATATTAGATGTAAATGTAGGCCTCCCTGAAATAGATGAAGAACTAGTAATGGTAGAAGCTATTAAGGAAATTCAATCTATAATAAACCTACCACTTCAAATAGATAGTACAAGTGCAAAAGTTATTGAGTCAGCCGTAAGAGTATATAACGGAAAACCTCTTATAAACTCCGTAAATGGTAAAGAAAAAGTTATGAAAGAAATTTTTCCTATAGTTAAAAAATACGGAGCTTGTGTTATAGGTTTAACATTAGATGAAAAGGGAATACCTAATTCTGCTGAAGAAAGATTTAATGTAGCTAAAAAAATAATTGATAAGGCATCAGAATATGATATACCAAAAGAAAATATATTAATAGACTGTTTAGTACTTACAGCCTCTGCTCAACAAAAGGAAGTTATGGAAACAATAAAAGCTGTAAAAATGGTCAAAGAAAAATTAGGAGTAAAAACTCTTTTAGGAGTAAGTAATGTATCCTTCGGCCTACCAAATAGAGATTTATTAAATACCACTTTCTTATCTATTGCTTTAGCTAATGGACTTGATGCCCCAATTCTAAATCCATTATCTAAAAGTATGATGGATACAATCAGAGCATATAAAGTCCTTGCAAATAAAGATAAAGACTCTAAAGATTTTATTAGTTTTTTATCTAATAAAAAATCTAAAAAAGAAATAAATCCAATATCTAATACTATGGACTTAAAAGAAATTGTGATTAAAGGTTTAAAAGAAAAAGCAAGTTCATCTACAAAAGAACTCTTAAAAATAGTTTCTCCACTAGAAATAGTGGATAACTATCTAATATCTGCTTTAGATATAGTTGGTCAAAAATATGAAAAAGGAGAAATATTTTTACCACAACTTATACAGTCCGCAGAGACTGTAAAAAATTCATTTTCAGTAATAAAGGATAAACTTATTGAAAATGATGAAACTAATATATCTAAAGGTAGAATTATACTTGCTACAGTTCAAGGTGATATTCACGATATCGGCAAAAACATAGTTAAAATTTTATTAGAAAACTATGGCTATGACGTAATAGATTTAGGTAAAGATGTACCTATTGATAGAATAGTTAATTACACAAAAGAACATAATATTAAACTGGTTGGATTGAGCGCTCTTATGACTACAACTGTAGTTAGTATGGAAAAAACTATTAAAGCTTTAAGAAATAATAATTTAGATTGCAAGGTAGTAGTAGGTGGAGCAGTTTTGAATAAAGAATATGCAGATATGATTGGTGCTGATTACTATGCAAAAGATGCTAGAGAAGCAGTTACTATTGCTAAAGATATTTTTATGGAAAATTAGCAATTAGCAATTATTGATGATTTTCTTCCCTTTGGTCAGAAAATCTTTAATTTAATAAAACATAAAAAAAACGAGAATAATTTATAATAAGGAATAGATTTGCTTATTTTCCTACAAATCCATTCCCCATTTTATTAAAATTCTTTAATTCTTTAATTAATTATAAGATTCTCGATCATCGAGAGAGAATCCTCCTTAATTGCTAATTGCTAATTGCACATTATTATTAAAGCCACCTCTTAGATATTCTCAACAGTTTAATATAAAGCAAAAACTTTATTCTTCTACAAGCAAAATGCTGTCATACCAATTTTTAGATGACTTTATTACTTCATCAGCTCTATAGTACCTGTTTTTACCAGAAGGAGTTCCATCGTAATATGTTTCATAGGCACTATTAGGGTCATATATTTCAAAATACAGAATACCATCCGCTACTACGTATCCTTTAACTAATATGAAATGTCCTCCATACATTTGATAAACCATATTTACGTGTCCACCATATTTTGAATCATTATAGCTAATCTCATCTGATTTTATTCCTATAACCATTATGTTTCCCTTATCTAAATTTGATAGAATCAAATCTTCTGTTACATCTGGTACTATTTGTGATTTAATATTAAAGCTATCTAAATAATTCTTAATATTTTCTGTAAACCAGCCACCATCATCCCCATAATCTAAATTTCTAGCTTCCTCCGCAGAACCCCCAAAGTTCTCATTTTTCCATTTTCCAATCATTTCCGCACAAGTTGGGCCACAATTTGTATATGAATATTCTCCTGTTGTACCTTGGTCTACATACCATTCATACTCCCTATCATTACTAACTTTTTGAGTCATATATTGACCTAAACCTAATGAATCATCTATACGAATTTTATCTATTGTAAAAGGAACTATGTACTTCTCTTTTATATTTCCAAGCCATCGTCCTTGTATTTCATCAATTACAAGCTCATAAGTTTCTCCAAGATCATATCTGTTTTCTAAAGGTTTAATTATTAAGTTCTTACTACTATCTTCAAGTTGCAAAGTTAAAGGTACTTTATTTTCATTAGAATCTAAAATACTAATGCCATCTAACGTTTTCTCATTAATTATAATATCTTGATTTAAATTAACACTTATAGTTTTATAATCATCAATATAGCTTAAATCATCAACTTCTACAGGTCTAAAAAAATAATTGAATCCTAAAAAAACTGTTAATATAATTACTATGAAAATTAACGAGCTTTTAATAACTTTATTTTTCTTATTCAAATCATTCACCTCTATCCATTTACCATATTTTGTAAGTATCACTTACTATTATACTATTTTTTTATCTATAATTATATACTAAAAAAAGAGTTTTGGAATTATCCAAAACTCTTTTTTA
>DAOUPR010000152.1 GCA_030626065.1 Clostridium sp.
AGAGCGGTAAATGCTCGTAAAAAACATAAAAAAGTCTTAAAGCTAGCTAAAGGTTATTATGGAAGAAGAAGTAAAACCTTTAAAGTAGCTAATGAAACAGTTATAAGATCAATGAGAAACTCATATGTAGGAAGAAAGCTTAAAAAGAGGGATTTCAGAAGATAAAGGATAGATAGAATTAATGCTGCAGCTAGATTAAATGGATTATCTTACTCAAGATTCATGAATGGAATCAAGTTAGCAGGAATTGATATAAATAGAAAAATGTTATCTGAGATAGCAATAAATGATCCAGAATCATTCGCTAACTTAGTAGAACAAGCTAAAAAACAATTAAATGCTTAAAATATTCAATATGCAGCTTATGGCTGCATATTATTTTTTTGACAAAAATTAATTAAATGATATAATTATTATCGAATGTTTTAAAGGGTATAGATATTATTAAATGGTTTAATATAGGTGTTTAATGTGCAGATAAAAACAACAAAAAAATTGACACCAGTGCAAATACTAGCGTTAGGATTTGCACTTGTAATAGCAATAGGAGTAATTCTTTTGAGTTTACCTATGGCAACAAGGGATGGAACTAGAACTCCATTAATTGATTGTATTTTTACTGCAACGTCAGCGGTGTGTGTAACTGGTCTTGTAACACTTAACACAGCTGAGCATTGGAGTTATTTTGGTAAAACGATTATTTTGATTTTAATCCAAATTGGTGGGTTAGGGTTTATGTCTTTTACTACATTGTTAGCGTTAATTGTTGGTAGAAAGATTTCTTTTAAGCAAAGATTAGTTATGCAAGAAGCTATGAATTCTTTTTCACTTCAAGGATTGGTAAAACTTTCGAAATATATATTGATCTTTACTTTTGCAACTGAGGGTGCAGGTGCTATTTTTTTAAGTACTAGATTTATACCTCGGTACGGAGTGGCAAAAGGGATATATTTTAGTATATTTCATTCCATATCTGCCTTTTGTAATGCAGGTTTTGATTTAACTGGAAATAGTCTTGTGCCTTTTGCAGACAATGTTGTTGTTATGCTTACAATTTCAGCACTTGTTATTGTTGGAGGATTAGGATTTGCTGTTTGGGCTGAAGTATGGAATTATAAAGGCTTTAAAAAATTATCACTTCATGCAAAATTGGTAATTACCATGACTTCCGTATTGTTGATTGTTGGTTGGATTCTTATGTTTTTCTTTGAATTTAAAAATCCGGCAACTCTTGGATCTATGAGCTTTAAAGACAAAATTGTAAATAGTTTATTTGCTTCAGTGACCACGAGAACAGCAGGTTTTAATTCTATTTCAACAGATGGGATGACCACTGCAGGTAAATTTTTAACTATAATGTTGATGTTTGTGGGTGGTTCGCCTGGTTCTACAGCAGGTGGTGTAAAAACTACAACCATTGGTTTGCTAATTATGACTGTTGTTTCAGTAATTATGAATAAAGAGGATACTGTTATATTTAAAAGAACAATTAAAAAGGAAGTAGTCTACAAAACACTAGCTATAGTTTTTATAGCTTTAGCAGTAATTATGCTAGATATATTGATACTTAGTGTTACTGAAAAAGGAATGCCATTTGAATATGTGGTATATGAAGCTTTTTCAGCTTTTGGAACTGTTGGATTAAGTCTAGGTTTGACGCCAAATTTAAGCTTTATAGGTAAGGTTATTGTTGCAATAACAATGTATATTGGAAGGGTAGGACCTTTGACCTTAATGTTAGCTCTATCTAATAAAGGAAAAGGAATCTCTATAAAATATCCTGAAGGTAAAATACTAGTTGGTTAGAGGTGAAATTATGAAAAAAAGACAATTTGTTGTAATTGGTCTTGGAAGATTTGGATATTCAATAGCTACTACACTTTATTCATTAGGATATGATGTATTAGCTATTGATCAAAGCGAAGAAAAAGTGCAAAGCATTTCTGATGAGGTAACTCATGCAGTGCAAGCTGATGCTACCGATGAAAATATACTTAGAACACTAGGAATTAGAAATTTTGATGTAGCAGTTATATCAATAGGTTCTAACGTGCAAGCTAATATTATGGCAGCTCTGTTGTGTAAAGATTTAGGTGTACCTCACATTATTGCTAAAGCCCATAGTAATTTGCATGAAAAAGTTCTTACGAAGCTTGGAGTAGAAAAAATTATATTTCCAGAAAGAGATATGGGAGTAAGGGTTGCTCATAATTTAGTATCTTCAAGTATTTTAGATTATATCAACCTTTCACCAGAATATAGTATTAAAGAAATTGCTGTTCCTGAAGAATGGTGTGGTAAATCATTAAAAGATCTTGATTTAAGAGCTGAATATGGAATAAATGTTATGGCTATTAAAAGAGGAAAAGATATAAATGTATCACCATCTGCATTGGATGAAGTTAGGCCTGGAGATAAGATTTTATCAATAGGTGGCGTGGATGAGATTGGAAAGATAGAAGAAGTCATAGAAAAATAATATGGTGATGAAATTGAGAGAAATAAAGAGTAAAGACAATTTATTATTAAAAGATATAAAAAAATTGCAAACTAAAAAATATAGACAAGACAAAAAACTATTTATAATTGAAGGGTTGAGATTTGTTGAGGAATTGGTATCATCAAATTTTGATATAAAATATTTATTCGTAGAAGATAATTATATAGAGAAATTTAGTAATATAATTAATCAATGTATGGCAAAAGAAAATATTGACGTAATAAAAGTAGATAATAAATTACTTTCTTATATATCAAATACTAAAAACCCACAGGGCATACTAGCTGTTGTGGAAATGAAACAGAATATACTACCTACTAGGAAAGGATTATATGTTCTTTTAGATAGAATACAAGACCCAGGTAATATGGGGACAATTATAAGAACTTCGCATGCGGCAGGAGTTGCAGGAGTGATTATAACTAAAGGCTCTGTAGACTTGTATAATGATAAAACTTTGAGGTCAACTATGGGTTCTGTTTTTAAAATTCCTATTATAAATGATTTTGATATAGAAGAATTAATGGATTTCAAAAAAGATGGATTTAAACTTGTGGTTAGTTCTTTAGATACAGAGTATAATTTTTATGATGTTAATTATGAAGATAATGTAATACTAGCCATTGGGAATGAAGCTAATGGCTTGTGTGATGAAGTTATTGATATGGCTGATATAAAGGTTAAAATACCAATGCCTGGTGGAGCAGAGTCTTTAAATGCAGGGGTAGCTGGTAGTATAATGATATATGAAATGTTGCGTCAGAAAATTTGATTTGTTAAATTCAGATAAAATTATTGAAAACAAAGTAATTTGTGGTTATAATGTTACTAGTAATTGAAAAAAATGTAGATTTTATTTTTGTGAAATCTATTTAATTAAAAAACGATGATGGAGAAAGTAAGTTAATGCGTTTATTATAGGGAGAAAAGGTTGTAAACTGAGAGCCTTTTTATAAATAATTTTACTGAAGTTCCCTCCGGAGTTCTAGTTGCGAAATAATAGTAGTGACTAGCGGTAGAGCCGTTATTTTAATCAAGTGAGCTAATATTGACGTTTTTTACGTTATCATAGCTAATTTTGGGTGGTAACGCGGTAACTCCGTCCCTTTTTTATGGGATGGGGTTTTTTGTTTGCAAAAGTTTACAAAGTGCTTTTTAAAAAGAAGAGTGCTTTTGAAAGAAGAGTGCAATTTGCAATTGAGGATGATTTTGCCACGCAAAATCTTTGAATTAATAGAACCGTTATAAATCAATTTATTAAATTATCAATTTATTAATTTAAATAAAGATTCTCGACCGAAGGGAGAGAATCATCATTAATTGTGCATTGTGCATTGTACATTGTGCATTGGAAGAGTGCATTGTGCATTGAAAGAGTGCATTGTGCATTATGTATGAAAAATAGTGTATAAAAAAGAAAGGAGATAAACAATGAAAGAAAAATTACTTCAAATCAAGGAAAGTGCACTTGAAGAGTTAAAAAGTGCAAATAGTTTAAAAGAACTAGATGATATTAGAGTTAAAGTTTTAGGTAAAAAAGGTGAACTTACAGGAATATTAAGAGGTATGAAGGACCTTACTAAGGAAGAAAGACCAATAGTAGGTAAAGTTGCAAATGAAGTAAGAGAAAGCATAGAAAGTTTTATTAATGACACAAATGCTTTATTAAAGAAAAAAGAAAAAGAAGCTAAATTAGAAAATGAGGTTATTGACATTTCTATGCCTGGTAAAAAAGCTTACTTAGGACATAAAAATCCACTTCAATTAACACTAGATAGTATTGAAGAAATATTTGTATCTATGGGATTTTCAATTGAAGAGGGTCCGGAAGTAGAACTAGACTATTATAACTTTGAAGCTTTGAATATTCCTAAAAATCATCCTGCAAGAGGAGAGCAAGATACATTTTATATAAATGATGATGTGGTTTTAAGAACTCAAACTTCACCGGTTCAAATAAGAACTATGGAAAATCAAAAACCACCAATTAAAATGATATCACCAGGAAAAGTATATAGATCTGATTCAGTTGATGCAACTCATTCACCTATATTTTATCAAGTTGAAGGTTTGGTTATAGATAAGGGAATAACTTTTGCTGATTTGAAGGGAACTTTAGAGTTATTTACTAAAAAAATGTTTGGTGAAAAAATGAATACTAAATTTAGACCACACCATTTTCCTTTCACTGAACCTTCTGCTGAAATGGATGCTACTTGCTTTGTTTGTGGTGGAAAAGGATGTAATGTTTGTAAAGGAGAAGGTTGGATTGAACTTCTAGGTTGTGGTATGGTTCATCCTGAAGTTCTTAAGAATTGTGGTCTTGACCCTGAAGTATATAGCGGATTTGCTTTTGGCTTTGGATTAGATAGAATGGTAATGCTTAAATACGGTATTGATGATATAAGATTATTATATGAAGCGGATACAAGATTTTTAGAACAATTTTAATATTTAAAGTATAGGAGGTAAAATAATGAAAGTACCAGTAAATTGGCTTAATGATTATGTTGATATAGATATAACAGCAGATGAACTTGGAGATGCACTTACATTATCAGGTTCAAAGGTAGAGGAAGTAATAAAAACCGGAGATAATATATCTAAGGTTGTAACAGGAAAAATTGATAAAATAGAAGGTCATCCAGATGCAGAAAAATTATTTGTATGTAGTGTTAATGTTGGGCAACTAGAAAATATACAAATTATTACAGCTGCTACAAATATGAAAGAAAATGATATAGTTCCAGTAGCTTTACATGGTTCAATATTGGCAGATGGAACAAAGATTAAAAAAGGTAAATTAAGAGGACTAAAATCTAATGGTATGTTTTGTTCCAAAGAAGAACTAGGTATTGCTAATGGAGAAGAAGTTTTAGGACTTATGATTATGCCAGAAGAAACTCCTATAGGAGTTGATATTAAAGAAGTTGTAAAATTAGAAAGTGTAGTACTTGATTTTGAAATAACATCAAACAGACCAGATTGTATGAGCGTTGTAGGAATGGCAAGGGAGACTGCAGCAACTTTAGGTAAAGTATATAAATTGCCTAAACTTGAGTTCAAACCATTGTCAAAGGAGAATATAGAAGACTCATTAGAAGTAGAGATAAAAGATAAATTATGCAGAAGATATATGGCAAGAGGAATAAAGAATGTTAAAATAGCACCATCTCCAGAATGGATGCAAGAAAGATTAATTGAATCAGGAATAAGACCTATTAATAATATAGTTGATATTACCAACTTTGTATTATTAGAATTAGGTCAACCAATGCATGCTTTTGATAGTAGACAAATAAAAACAAATAAAATTGTTATTGAAAGAGCAGGCGATGGAGAAAAATTCACTACATTAGATGAACAAGAAAGAAATTTAGACTCTTCAATTTTGTGTATAAAAGATGGAGATAGAAAAGTTGCTATTGCTGGTATTATGGGTGGATTAAATTCTGAAATTAAAGATGATACTACTGAAGTTATATTTGAAGTAGCCAATTTTGATGGAACTAATATAAGATTATCATCAAAAAAATTGGGACTTAGAACAGATGCTTCAACAAAGTTTGAAAAAGATATTGATCCTAATCTTGCTGAAATAGCACTTAATAGAGCATGTAGTCTTGTGCAACAACTAGAGGCTGGAGAAGTTATGGAAGGTGTCATAGATGTATATCCAGAAGTTGTTGAACCGCATACCTTAAGAGTAGATTCTAATTGGGTTAATAAATTTTTAGGACTAACACTTTCAAAAGAATCTATGAAAGAATACTTAAATAGATTAGATTTGATTACTTCTATTGATAAAGATGAACTTGTAATTCATGTACCTACTTTTAGATGTGATGTAAACATAAGAGAAGACGTAGCTGAAGAAATTGCAAGAATATATGGTTATGATAATGTTCCATCAACTATTCCTAATACTGAAGGTTTAAGAGGTGGAAAATCACCAGAACAAAAGTTACAAGGTGAATTAATAGATGTTTTAGTTGCTGATGGATTAAATCAATCTATAGCATATTCTTTTGTAAGTCCTAAAGTATTTGATAAGATAATGTTAGATGAAAAAGATTGTTTAAGAAATACTGTTAAGATAAAAAATCCGTTAGGAGAAGATTACAGTATAATGCGTACTACAGCTCTTCCTTCAATGATGGAATCTTTGTCAAGAAACTATACAAGAAGTAATGAATATGCAAGATTATTTGAAATTGGTAAAGTTTATATACCTGTTGAAGGAGAAAAACTTCCAGAAGAAAGAAATATATTAACTATTGGGTTATACGGTGACGTTGATTACTTTAATTTAAAAGGTATAATTGAAAATTTGATTGAGAAATTTAAAATCAAAAATTTAAATTTCGAAAGAGAAAAAGATAATAAGAGCTATCACCCAGGAAAAACAGCTAAAGTACTTATTGGAAAAGAAGTAATAGGAACAATAGGTGAAGTTCATCCTGACGTTAGTGAAAATTATGACATTGAAGTTCCGTGTTATATTGGAGAAATAAATATAGATAAATTGTTTGCTAGTATAGAAGGTGAAGTGAAATACTCTGCACTTCCAAAATATCCTGCTGTTTCAAGAGACTTAGCTATTTTATTAGACAAAGAGATTTTAGTGAAAAATATAGAAGATATTATTAAGGCTAAGGGCGGAAGAATATTAGAAAGTTATAAGTTGTTCGATGTATATGAAGGTAAGCAAATTCCACAGGGTAAAAAATCTGTTGCATATTCTTTGAAATATAGAGAAGCTGGTAGAACTCTTACAGATAAGGACGTTAACAAAGTGCATGATAAGATTGTAAGGACTTTAGAGAATAATTTAGGCGCAGAACTTAGATAAAATCATTGTATTAAAAATGATATTATGTTATAATATAGATTTGTATTTTTACAAATACCTATGGATATGTTAACAT
>DAOUPR010000143.1 GCA_030626065.1 Clostridium sp.
AGCAAAATCGACACCTTAATTAAAGATTTTCTGACCAACGGGAAGAAAATCAACCTCAATTGTGCATTGTGCATTTCTTTTATATTAGTTTTCTTTTTCTATATACTTAGAAATAACTACCGATGCAATAAAACTTATAAGTGCATATACTAAAGCAACATCTACAAAGTATGTTTCATGAAGAATAAAAGATACAATTAATATTAAAATAATTGTCTTAGTTCCAACTACATTAACAGCAATCAATCTATCTGCAGGAGAAGGACCTTTAATTGCCCTAAACATACATAAGAAAATCGTAATGGCCAAAAACATTATTGCAAATATAAAAACTCCATTCATAGCTATTCCTCAACTTTCATAAGAATCTTTTCAAATTTTGAATCAATAATATCTTTAACATATTCCTCTTTCAAACAATGAACTGTCAAAGTATCTTCTTCCATTTTCACAGTCAAAGTACCCGGCGTCAGTGTTATCGAATTAGCAAATATAGTTTTTAACATATCACCTTTAAGCTTTGTCTTAAAAGTCACTACCTTAGGATTCAACTCTATCCTAGGATTCAAAACTACTGCTGCCACGTGAAAATTTGCAATTACTATTTCTTTAACTAATACAATTAGATACCATATTAAATACTTCATTTTTTTAAACGAATTTATTTTATTAATTGATTTTTTATTAAATTTATCTTTGTTAAATTGAAAAACCATGCAACTTACAGCCACTCCAATAATTAAAGCTTCAAAAGTTAGTTTTTGACCTAATATAATCCAAAAAACAAGATATATTAAAATAATTACAAATGTCATGTCACCCCTCCAAGATTATTCTTCCTACTCTCAATATATCATATAGCAATTTCTATGCCAACTCCTCTTGTAAACATATACATTGTGGTAACACTGTGTATTTGTAGTCTTTGTTAAACTCACAAATTTGAATTCAACTCCAATAACAATAAGAAGATTGCTATTTTTTTAGCAATCTTCTTATGCAGTGTAATATTTTGATACATATCGACCATTTACGCCTAAATACAATGTTCTATTTTGAAACATTTGTATTGTTTTGAAGCACTACTTTCTTAGATAGAATTTTTCGTTTATCTCATACTTTTCCATTTTTCTATACAATGTACTTCTTCCTATCCCCAATATTTTAGAAGAAGCAGCTATATTTCCATTCATCTCTTCTAATGTCCTTTTTATAGCACCAGCTTCAATTTGTTCAAGAGTCATAAGTGGTTGTTCATATTGCTTTTTATCATCATATTCTTTATTTTTTATGTTCATAGGTAAATCTTTTATTGAAAGAATATCCCCTTCTTCTGCGATATTAACTACTCTCTGCATTACATTTTGTAATTCTCTTACATTCCCTGGCCAATTATAAGCTATTAATGAATTATAAAACCCTTCATCAATACCTTTCACTGTTTTACTGCTTTTCTCACAAAATTTTTCTAAGAAAAAGTCAACTAAAATCTTAATATCTTCTTTCCTATCTTTTAATGCAGGTGTATAAATAGGCATAACATTTATTCTATAAAAAAGATCATCTCTAAAATTACCAAGTTCAACTTCCTTTTTCAAATCTTTATTTGTTGCAGCAATCACTCTTACATCAATAGGTATAACATCATGCCCTCCAACCCTCACTATTTTCCTCTCCTCCAAAACTCTCAAAAGGTTTGCTTGAGTATCTAAAGGCATATCTCCTATTTCATCAAGAAATATAGTTCCACCGTCTGCTAATTCAAATTTACCAGGATGCCCTCCTCTTTTGGCTCCTGTAAAAGCTCCTTCTATATATCCAAAAAGTTCACTTGAAACAAGTTCACGTGGAATAGCTCCGCAATTTAAAAATACAAAAGGATATTCTCTTCTATCACTCTTGTTATGAATTGCTTGAGCAAACATTTCTTTTCCTGTACCACTTTCTCCTTGAAGTAAAACAGTAGTATTTATACCTGACGATATTTCTGATAATTTAATTGCCTTTTTTATCGCTTCACTTTGTCCTAAAATATCTTTAAAGGTAAATCTAGCATTTGCTCCTACTATTTTATTTACCAGACTGTGTACTACTTTATTCTCTCTAAAAGTTATGACTGAACCACTTAATTTATTTCTATCCATAGATCTAATAGGAAATATATTAGCTATACACACTTTTTTTCTACCTGTTCTAGTTCTAAAAAACATTTCTTCTTCTTCAAATCTTCTACCTTTAAAAATACCTTGCACTATTTGCAATCTATTTTCTTTTCTTAAAATCTCTCTAAAACTTTTACCTATTAATTCATCTTCTTCATAAGCTATAAGATTTCTCGCAAATCTATTAATACTGACTATATTTTCGTTTATATCAACTCTAATAATTCCCTCATAGATAGACTCCGTTATTTGATAAAAGCCATCATTAACTGTCTTTAATTTTTCATTGTACTTCTGCAGTTTCATCTCTTTTTCAATAGCTTGTGCTGCTGCTACAATCATCCCAAGTGTATGTGGATGAACCAACTCATAACCACCTGTTATACTTAGCACTGCCATAAGTTTCCCATCACAATCTCTAATAGGCGTAGCAGATGAAGTGTACTTATGATTCATTTTAAGATAATGCTCTGCCCCCACTACTTGTATAGGCTTTCCAGTATACAAACTTATACCAATAGCATTTGTACCTATGTATTCTTCTTTTACATTATATCCATCACTAAATCCTATATTCTCATAATATTCAATAACTTCAACTGAACCACTATGCATAATTACGTAACCATCTTTGTCAGTTAATCTAATTATAAATTGAGTTTCCTCTAAAAATTTATAAAGACTATCCATAAAAGGTTTCGTCAATTTAAGCATTCCCATCAAATCTCTATACCTACTATTTAATTCTCTCTTTGTAAGTAAATTATCACCATAATCTCCATATGGATCTAAGTCATATTTACTACAACGTTTCCATGATTGATAAATTTCTTCTCTCAAACCTTCTCTATCTATTTTATTTTCTTTAGTAAATTCTTCCCATTTTTTATACACAAATTCGTCATTTGATAGCATTCTTTTTACAGGCAATTATTTCACCTCTCTTATTCTGATTTTTGAAATTCATAATATATTATTATAAATAATTTTCTTCACGCCATCAGGAAATCTTATATTAATTATTATATACTAATACTATAGGGTTTCCAACTCAACTATTTATTTATACTTGTACAAAATCCGTAAGTTCATCGATATTTTGAATAAGTATAAATAAAGTTTTATAACAGATTCCTTATAGCCTAATTTACTAGGTATCTTTATACTAAATTATGTACAAAAAGCAAAAGACCATTAAAAGTCTTTTGCTTTTTGTAAAATTTCATTTAATTAAAGAATGAAGATAATCATCCTCAATTACGCATTGTACATTGATTTAAGTTGTGCATTGAATTTACTCTATTTCCTCACCTTCAAAAGTTTTATATTTCGTAGGGTTTTTCTTGCTTCTTCTAGGTTTTGCTTCTAATTCTGCTTCTGTTCTTTCATTTCTTTTACTTTTTTTATGACTTAATCCTTTTCTCATTGAATTCACTCCTTTTCTAATTATAGTTTATCCAAATCAGAAAAGTTTATTTCTTTTTGCATAAGTTCATGACCTATTCTTGTGTTTTCAAATTTATCCAATGCATTATCGATAAATTCTTCTGGCGCTACCATTGAAGGACTAAAATGTGTAAGCCATAACTCTTTAACACGTGCCTTATTTGCTAATTCTGCACATTCAGAAAAAAGCATATGTTTATTATCTATCGCTTTTTCTAAAAATGCATCATCTCCATACATGCCCTCTCCAATAAAAATATCTGATTCCTTAACAAATTCAACCATTTCATCTGTCACTCTTGTATCCGTACAATAAGATATCTTTATACCTTTTCTATTTTGTCCTAAAACATCTTCAGGAGTATATAATTGATTTTCATCATCTACTGTTTCACCCTTTTGAAGCTTACTCCAAAATTTCTTTGGCACATTGTTTTTTTCTGCTTTTTTTCTTGAAAATTTTCTCTTTCTTTTTATTTCAACAGAATATCCATAGCACTCAATACCATGATCTAATAGAATCGAGTTAATACTATAACCTTTGTATTTAAAATTATCCAAACCAGTTTTACCACATTCTACAAGCTTCAAGTTATAAGCCAATTCAGGTACTATAACATTAAGACCACCAACAATCTTCTCTATTCCTTCTGGCCCTATTATCACTAAATCCTCTGTCCTACCACTATTTGATATAGTGCTTAATAATCCTGGCAAACCAGCAACATGGTCAGCATGATAATGAGTCAAACATATCACATCGATATTTTTAATTCCCCATTTCATCTTTTTCAATTGTATTTGAGTTCCTTCCCCACAATCAATTAAAACACTACTACCATAAAAATTTATTAGTGCAGCACTCAAAAACCTATCAGGAAGTGGCATCATTCCACCTTCTGCAAGCAAACCTACTCTAACCATAACCAAACAACTTCCCTTTGTAAAAATTGACTTTATTATAAAATATAGCCTATTTATAAAATTCTATTCACAGCCTACCATTTCTAATTCTTTCCTTATTAAGTTTATTACATACTCTTTATCTTCTTCATTATTCACAAAATCTATGTTATCAACATTAATAGTTAAAATCCGTGATGCATTATACCCTTTAAAATAATCTGAATAATGTGTATTAAGTCTTTCCCAATACTCTCTTTCAACTATTTTTTCATAATCTCTTCCTCTTCTATTAATTTTCTTAACGGCATTATCTACATTCGTTTCTAAATAAATCATAAGTTTAGGTGGATGACAATGTTCTATCATATTTTCAAATAAATCTATATATAAATCATACTCTTCTTTACTCATTTCATCTTTTTCCATAAGCATTTTTGCAAATATTAAATCTCCATAAATACTTCTATCAAGAATGGCGTTTCCTATGCTAGCCGCTTCTTTTATCATTCTAAATCTATTGTTTAAAAAGAAAATTTGAAGTGAAAAACTATATCTCTTTCTATCATAATAAAATTTATCTAATATAGGGTTGTCTACTACTGGTTCCAAAAAAGGCTTGTAGTTAAACTCCTCTACTAAAATCTTCATTAAACTTGTTTTTCCAACTCCCACAACTCCATCTACTACTACCAAATCCCAACATTCCTTTCCTTCTAATGTCTTTAGCAATTCATTATATACCATAATATCGGATGCTCCTTTATTACAAACTACCTTATATTATGACATAATAATTATTATTCTGCAAAGGATTTTTGGAGAATTTATAATGTGCAATGTGCAATGTGCAATGTGCAATTAAAGATAATTTTGCTACGCAAAATATTTGATTAAATAAAAAAAAATCAAAAGCTTCTCAACCACAAGGTCGAGAAGCCTCTTTAATTGCTAATTGCTAATTTGTATTTATAAAGTTTTTCTATAGTAATTAATCAAGCAACCTTCCAATATTATTTCTCTTTCACTTTGTGTAAGATCATCAATATATAACATCAATTCTCTCTTATCATTGTCACTACCAATAATTAATGCTTTTACTTCTTTTTCATTTCCCTCTATTGCTTGTTTAATATTAGGTACAAAAATATATTCATTATTTTCTAGTTTTAAATCTTCTTCTTTTGTCTTGAAAGGTATCAAGCCCCAATTGATACAGTTGCTTCTGTATCTTTTAGTTGCATATTCTATAGCAATATTTGCCCATCCACCTAAAACCTTTTGACAAGAAGCAGCTTGCTCTCTTGCTGACCCATCTCCTGGTTTATTAGCATATATTACACTTCCTAATGATGTTGTCTTAATTAAATCATCTATATCTTTATCTGCACCAAGCATTTCAAATATTCTTTTAACTTCACTAGTGCTTATTTCTTGACTTTTAATTAATTCAATTCTTTCATCTTCAAGTTTCTTTATTTCCTTAGCTCTACCTACGTACTCAGGATCTTTTCTACTCAAAGTAAACTCTGAAAGCTTATAAGGATCTGATCTATAAGATGATGTTTCTCCTGATGGAATTAACTCATCTGTAGTTGTAACAGGGTCTTTTATAACACAAGATACCTTTAGAAGAAGATTATCAGTTAACCCTATCATTTCTGGCCAATCTTTTATATTTGGTCCATAAACTAGTTCTGCTCCACTTTCATCTTTATTAAAACCTGAATAAACACGATGTTTATATATTTTATCATTAAAAGCATATTCTTTTATTTCATTAACTGGTGGAAATTCTTCTGCCGATGTTAAAATACCTCCATTAATAGCTGTAGCTGTAATTGATTTTGCATCCATTAAGGCTACAGAAGAAATCTGACCATCTTTTGGTTTAGACCCTTCTCTATTTGGGAAATTCCTAGTAGTATGTCTAATACTTAATGCATTATTTGAAGGTGTATCTCCTGCTCCAAAACAAGGTCCACAAAAGGCAGTTTTAACAATCGCTCCTGCTTGCATAAGTTTATTCATTGTTCCATTTTGATTAAGTGCAAAATTAACAGGTTGACTTGATGGATAAACACTTAGTGAAAACTCATCATTTCCTATAAATTTATCTTGTAGCATTTCCCCGGCAATACTTAAATTTTCATAAGTTCCACCTGCACACCCTGCAATAATACCTTGGTCAACCTTAATTTTACCATTAACTATTTTATCAGTTAATTTGAAGTTTAAATTTGAATTACTAAATAATTTCTCAGCCCCTTCTTCAACACTTCTAAGAATTTCATATGGATTTTGATTCAATTCCTTTATTGTATAAACATTGCTTGGGTGGAAAGGAAGCGCAATTACTGGTTCAATAGCACTTAAATCTATCTTGATAACACCATCATAACAAGCTACTTTCCCTGGGTTCATTTCTTTATAATCACTTTTTCTACCGTGAACATCAAGATATTTTTGAACCTTTTCATCAGTACACCAAATACTTGATAAACAAGTAGTTTCAGTTGTCATTACATCTACACCAATTCTATAATCAACGGATAGATTTGCAACTCCAGGTCCAACAAATTCCATAACTTTATTTTTTACAAAGCCACACTTAAAAACTTCTTTTATAATTGATAAAGCTACATCTTGAGGTCCTACATATGATTTTGGAGAATTTTCAAGATATACTGCAACAACTTCTGGATATTTTATATCATATGTTTTATTAAGCAATTGTTTTACAATCTCGGGACCACCTTCACCCATTGCCATAGTTCCTAAAGCACCATATCTAGTATGACTATCTGACCCTAAAATCATTTTGCCTCCACCAGCCATCATTTCACGCATATACTGATGTATTACAGCTTGATGAGGCGGAACATATATACCACCATATTTTTTTGCTGCAGATAATCCAAAAACATGATCGTCTTCATTAATTGTGCCACCTACAGCACATAAACTATTATGACAATTTGTTAAAACATATTCCATTGGAAATTTTTCAAGACCACATGCTTTAGCTGTTTGTATAATTCCAACAAATGTAATATCATGAGAAGCTATTTTATCAAATCTAATATTTAACTCATCCATATTATCTGATAAATTATGA
>DAOUPR010000224.1 GCA_030626065.1 Clostridium sp.
CTAAAGATGATAATTGACCTGCCATAGAAGGAAGAATTCTCTTTATTACCTGAGGAATAATAATAAATCTATACGTCTGAAAAGATGTAAACCCTAATGATTTTGCCGTTTCAAGTTGTGTTTTATTGATACTTTCTATTCCGCCTCTAATTATTTCAGTAACATAAGCTCCTGAAAATAATGATAATATAATAATTCCTAAAACATATTTATTACTTAGACCAAACGCAGTTGCAATGATAAAATAGAAAAAATAAATTTGAACTAAAAATGGAATTCCTCTCACTATTTCTATATAAAATTGACTTAAATATCTGAAATACATATACTTGCTCTTTCTAGCAAGTGCCATTAAAATACCCAAAAGTAAAGAAAAAAACAAAGAAAAGAAACTAATAACCACTGTCATTATAAATCCCTGTAAAAACTTATTTCTATAAACTAAAACTGTAGCCCAATTAAAAGTATAGTCTAATCTTGATAAAGAAAATACTAGAATCGCAGCAGCCGTAAGTATTACTAAAAAACTATTTAATATTTTTTTATTCATCTTCTCAAACCTTTCTTACTATAGCTTAATTTTCTTAAAAGAAAAATGGAATTCCCATTTCATCAAAGTTATTCTTCATTTCTGTAAAATATTTCTCTGCTAACTTATCAAACTCACCTTTTTCTTTATACTCTTTTAAAAATTTATTTATTTCTCCCTTAAGCTCATCTTCCCCTTGTCTCATCGCAATACCCCAATACTCAAAATCTTTTTGAAAAGGTTCTAAAATAGCCCTAGTCGAATTAGGATAGTTTTTCCAATTCTTGTATATAGTCATTTGATCATAAATAAATGCATCTGCCTTGCCCTGTACAACTTCTAAAACACAAGCACTTTCTTTTTCATAAACCATAATCTCTGCTTTAGAAAAATGCTCAGTAGCATAAATATGTCCTGTTGTTCCCTTTTTAACAGCAATCTTTATTTCCTTTGCATTTAAATCTTCAGCCTTTTGCACTATTGAATCTTTATTTACAAGCAAAGATAAATAAGATTTTGAATATGGATCTGAAAAATCAATAGTCTTTTTTCTTTCTTCTGTAATTGTCATTGATGAAAGTACTATATCAATTTTCTTTGTTGTTAACGATGGAATCAATCCACTATAGGCCATATTTTCAATTTTAACAGGTCTGTCTAAGTATTCTCCTAAAGCATTAGCAATATCAACAGAAACTC
Source organism: Clostridium sp. (assembly GCA_030626065.1). GTDB lineage: Bacteria > Bacillota > Clostridia > Clostridiales > Clostridiaceae > Clostridium_AF. The sequence continues at coordinate 1,229 of DAOUPR010000224.1, forward strand.
CTGTAGGCTTACCATCAGTATCAGTCATCTCAAATGGAGGATAAGCTAATTCCATTCCAACTACAAGCTCTTCTTTATCATTTGAAGAAATTTCATCACCATTTGAACATGCTACTAACGCTATAGCTAATACTAATGTTGTAAATATAATAAATATTTTTTTCATTTTAATCTCTCCTATTTTTTATTATTTAGCAATATTTAATAATATATATTAAATATTATTTATTCTCAATAATTTGATACATCAAGTGAAATATATTTTGATATCAAATTATTTGTGATACCTATAATAGTCAATAAAAATACCAGAGTATTACACTCTGGCATTTTTATCTTAATTAGGATTATTCTTAACTTTTTCAGCCATTTTCTGACCTATCATTTTCAACTTTTCATATTCTTCTTCTTTAGGAGTATATGTAGCTTCAACTGAATCTTCAACAACTTCCCACTTTACTTTATCTGCAAATGCTTGAAGATTTCTAACTCCACCACCACTCCAACATTTGTTTCCAAATATACCTAAGTATCTATTTTTGAGACCTGAATGATAAATTTTATTTGTTACTGTTTCCATCGCTGGGAAAAGTGTTCCATTATATGCGCAAGAACCAAGTATAACCCCTTTAAATCTCCATATATCAGAGATAATATATGACACATGAGTTTTAGAAGCATCATAAACTCTTACATTTTTAATCCCTGATTCAGCAACTACTCTTGCTATATAATTAGCCATCTTTGCAGTATTACCATACATTGAACTATATACAATAACAACTCCCTCTTCGGCTTCATGACGACTCCATTTATCATAAAAATTAATTATTGTCTCTGGTGTTGTTCTCCATACCGGTCCATGCGTAGGAGCAACCATTTTTATTTCTAATCCACCTAATTTTTTAAGAGCTCTTTGAACCATTCCACTATATTTACCTACTATGTTAGAATAATATCTTCGAATTTCATCTTTATAGAATTCCAAGTTAACTTCATCATCAAAAATAGTACCATCTAAAGCTGCGAATCCTCCAAAAGCATCCATAGAAAACAATATACCTGAAGTTTCATCAAAAGTCATCATAGTCTCTGGCCAATGCACCATTGGAGTTAAATTAAATCTTAATTTATGCTCACCAAGATCAAGTAAATCTCCGTCATCAACTTCATAAAAATTATCATAAATATCATAAAATCCTTTTATAAAATCAAAAGTCTTTTTATTGCCAACTATCTTAATATCAGGCCACTCTGATATTACAGCATTCATAGAACTAGAATGGTCAGGTTCCATATGATTTACAATTAAATAATCTACCTTTTTATCTCCTACTATATCTTTGATATTTTCAATAAAAAGATCCGTTTTATTAAATTTAACTGTATCTAAAATCGCTACTTTATCATCATTAATTATATATGAATTATATGATACTCCTTTTTCTAAAGGCCAATAATTTTCAAATAACTGTGTTTCTCTATCATTAACACCAATCCAATGTACTTTATCAGTAATTTTATAATTACAATTCATATTATCTCTCCTCAATTAATACTAATTATTCTTTGATATTTAATAAATATAAATATATTTTACCAAAAAAACTAAAATAACACCACAAAAATAATATATTAATTTCGATAAATATTTTTCACATATAGATATATGTAAAATTTTAGGCTTCATTATATTTTATTATAGTTTCATCTTTTCTACAAGGTTGTCGTAAAATTGTTTTTAATTTTTCAGGAGCAGTCTTTCTAGCATCACTTAAATATATTTCATGATGATATCCAAATCTATTTAATCCATTTTCTTTAATGAATTCATACAATTCAGCTATTGTTTCTTTTTCTTCAGAATAAGCTCCAATATATAATATTTGAGCAGCCATCCCCTCTTCAAATACATCAAATCTTATATCATCGATTTTTTCTAATTTCTTTTTGTTTTTGACTTTTTCCTTTGCAGTATTAAATATTTCATCGCTTATATTTTGGGGCTGCATTATCATCAAAGTCCATTTCCATTTCTCTTTCTCATCTTTCACAAAAGAATCCATATCTTCTGCATACCATAACCCTTCTAAAGGCATTACAACATAATCTTGTCCTTTTTCTTTAGAAATAAATTTAATAGTATATGACAAAGAATACATCGCTTCTACACACTTTTGAAAATCTTGTGAAATATCTGGATTACCCTCACCATCAACCATTAAATATTTCATTTTGGGTACATTAACTAATCTCATACTCCCTTTACGTGGTTTATATAAATCACTAAGCTCTTTTTTATAATCAATCTTCTCCATTTAACACACCTCTTAATCCATCTTGTAACCGTACATATTTAGTTATCCCCAAGTATTCCATATCTAATCAAGAAAAACACTTAATTTCCCACAAATAATCCAGGAAGCTTTTCATCAGCCAAACTCTATTCTTATTCATAAAGGGAGCCCAATTAATTAATCAGACTCCCTTTAAATCTATTAAAATGCACTCTTTATTTTATTATGAAATCTCTTCTTTTTCTTACTATTATCTTCACTTTCTCCGTAATAATAATATTGATAGCCATACTTTGACTTATATCCTTTTCCTGATGTGAATTCAACTTTGTTTAGTACTGCACCAATCAAGTTAGCTTGTACTTTTTGAAGTAATTCTTTAGCTCTTATAGTTGCTTCTTTATCTGCTTGTTTAGATGCTACAACTAGTATAACTCCATCTACCTTAGGCGCAAGAACTTGTGCATCAGTTACAGCAATAATTGGTGGTGAATCAATTATTACATAATCAAATTCATTCTTCATTTTCTTAATAAAGTCATTCATCTTATTTGATTCTAAAATTTCTGAAGGGTTTGGTGGAATACTACCGGCAGTAATTACATACATATTTTTTTCATATTTTTGAATAACCTCTAATAATTCTACTTCTCCCGCAAGAAAGTTAGAAAGCCCAGCTTTATTTGATATTTTCATTTTTTTATGAATTGTTGGCTTTCTCATATCACAATCAACAACAACAACTCTATTTCCTGCATTAGCTAAAGTTATTGCAAGGTTGCCTGTAGTTGAAGATTTGCCTTCCGTTGGCCCAGCACTAGTTATAAGAAGCGTCTTAATTTCTTCATCAACTGAAGAATATTGTATATTCGTCCTAAGAGTTCTATAGGCCTCAGAAGCCATACTTTTAGGGTCATTTTTAGCGATAAACATTTTTATCCTCCCTCAATACTCTATTCTGCTATATGTTCTGGTATAATTCCAATAACAGGAATACCTATATATTTCTCTATATCTTCTTTTGTTTTTATCGTACTATCAAGGTACTCTAATACAAAGACTATCCCAACTGAAACCATTAATCCTAAAAAGAATGCTATTGCTATATTCAACTTTTTGTTAGGTTTAATTGGGATTTCAGGTATTTTAGGTTTATCAATAACTTCAACTTGTCCATTATGAATAACCTCTCCTGATCTTTCTATAAAAGCTGTAGTTATTGCTGAAACTAACTTTTGTGCTTCTTTAGGATTTTCCGACTGAACACTAATACTCATAATTTGAGTATCCGCTTCTGGTGTTACTGAAAGCATCCCTTCAGCTGTTTTAACTTTTATATTAATATCCGTTGATTTTAACGCAGCCTCTATAACAGCATTAGATTCAGCAATAGATGCATAAGTTTTCATTAATTTTTGATACATCGTTACATCACTACTTGTATATATACCTTCTTGTGTTATAGTACTTTGCTCTTTACCAATAAAAATACTCATTTTTGATTCATAAATAGGCGTAAGTACAAAATAACTTATAACCCCTGATATCAAAGTTGTCAATATCGTAATAATTAGGATTAATTTAATTCTTTTCTTAAGAATATGAAACAACTCTCGTAAATCTAATGTCAATTCTTCTTCCATTAATATCCTCCATCCTCAAAATAAATAGACTTTTAAAAAAATATACTAACAATCACACTACTATTATACTAAAGTATAATAGTAAATTTTGTAAAACTGTGTC
>DAOUPR010000208.1 GCA_030626065.1 Clostridium sp.
AGTTCTTCTGCTTCTATCTTTCGTGTTTCTTTTTTTCTCATCAAAAATCCTGCTGCTGCACAAATTATACCTATAGAAAAAATAATTCCCTTATGAGTATTAACTCCATTTGTTGCTGAAAACATCTTCTTTTCAGCTTTGATTCCTATAGGTCTTATCTTTTGCAATAAATCTTTCAGCCCATCTTCTTCAATATCCATCCCAACTTTGGCCATAGCTTTAAACTCATTAGAAATAGCAGCTCCACTAGTTACAAATGTAAAAAAGTTCATATCACTATGAGCACCACTATTAAATCTATCCACTAAACCCGGTTTTGGACTAGCACTTACTTCATACAAAACAGATTTTTGAGCTAAAAACCCAATATATTCACTTATGTTATCGTATAATTCCATAAACTCACCCTTCTTCTTTTTAAAACATAGTGTGAAGTTTGCGAAGTGCAGTGATTTGCAAAAGATAATTTGCAATTGATGTTGATTTTCTTCCCTTTGGTAAAAAAATCTTTAATTTTTAAATTAATTCAAATATCCTTCATAGCAAAATCATTTTTCACTGTACTCTGCAAACTACCCTCTTCACTCTATGTTTTTTTAATACTTCCAACAAAAAAGGCTAGCCCAAAGAAAGTATTCTCTGTGCTAGCCTACCAAAGTCTAATTATCGTTATCTTCAATCATTGCTAACAAATATTCAATTAAATTATACTTTTCGATAACTAAATATTCATCTTAAAGCATTTCTTTACTTAAACAACCAGTTCTAAACTTTTGCTCAAGCCTTTAAATAAATAATATATTGTAATATGTCGTATGTCAACCACCTGCTACAAATCAATTTACTTTTTCAGAAAAACGCTTAATTACTGTTGATAATTTGGTGGGTATCGTTATAAGCCTATGTGGATTATCGTTCTTTATTTTTAAAAATACTAGGAATCTGAGCCAAAACTACAAAAACAAAAACTAATAAATATTCTATAATAGGTATCCACGTAATCTGGTGAATATCACTCAAGCTTCTACCTTCTGAAAATAATCCACTATAAACCAATATTGCTAGTACAATATACGCTATAGTTGACATTAATATTGCCTTTTTACCGAGTTTCAAACCATATATCTGCGTTACAATAAAGATAAAACCAAAACCAAAGGCAAACATACTCCATATTTGACTTCCACCCATAATTGCAACAGTTGTTCCATGGAAAAGTACAAGAATTTCTAGTGTAAATGTCCAATATCTATCCGTATGAACTTTAGTATATGCCATAGACATTTGAATCATTAAAAGGAATAGATAAAAGAATCCAAATAGATGTCCTGCTGTCCCCTCCATTGGGTGAAACCAAAATGTAAATATAACAGCCCATGCTATATAGTATCCATGATATTTGTAAATTCTCTTTGTACCATCTTTGAAGCCTTTAATTTTCTTACCAAAAAACAAACCTCTTCTGCTATTTTCCATTATTAATAATAACACAAGCATAACTATAACAGATCCTTGAGAACTCCAAACAGGTGTATCTTGAGCTAGTCCATCATACCAGATATATGACTGAACCATATGAAGCAATACAAAAATAAGGTTTGTCCATAATAATGCCCAATTGTATTTATTTAATTTATTACCATTACCTCGCTTTTCTTTAACAAGTTTGTAAATAAAGAACCAAGCTAAAACCTGATGTATTATGTAAAGCCCCCAAGAAGTTACCCTTGGCCAAAATTCAGCCGCAGGAAGTTTCCAGTAATACCACGACGCTCCTGCGTCAGGCAAGTGTGGAAATCCTTCAACTAATCCTTTTAATAAAAATATTAGCACTGTAATAATTGCAGAAACTATTACACTTTGCATAAGTACCTTTTTGTCTTCTTTCATAACTTCCCCCCCTATATTATAATATCAGTATAACTTAATTGTTATATCAATATTATATATTAATTAATAGTTTATTTCCATTGCAAATATTCAAATCTAATAGTTTATATCCTTATCCCTAATTTTTTTGTAACCATCTTCATTGATTTATTATCATTAATATTTAGTTTAAGTAAAATATACTGGGCTAAAAATCTTTCAAAAGGAAGCCATCCAACATGGGTTATAGGAACAACATACCTTACTGCATCCTTCATTTCTTTAAATAAACTTAGCCTACTTTTAAGTGGAAGTGTAGTATCAAAAAAAGCATCTATAAAAGTTACGTCTTTTTTATCTATCAAATGTGCATATGATATAGGATCTATTTTAAAAAGAGGATGGATTTCTGATGTTTTCATTATTTCTAATAAAGACATCTTTTTAACCATTGGAAACTGCTGTTTGTATATTTCATATAATTTTCCCTTATCATGCAAAAAGTATTCACTTTTATATCCATTTTTAAATTTTTTCCTTACAAAACTTGTGACAATAGATTGGTGTATTATTTGGGGTAAATATCCACCTGTAGTCATAAATATTCTTTCTTTTACTCTTTCATCTAATGTCGCTACTATAGTATTTAGCATTCCCCCTAGACAATAACCTAACATACAACTATTTTCCTTCCATACTTTCTTTTGCTCTAATAGATCTAGTGTAGAAAGTATATCCACTACAGCATGTTCCCAAAATTGAAACATAACATTCATATCAGGATAAAGATAGCTTTTCCCCGAAGTAGACTTATCTTCAACTCTCGTATAATTTCCAGGCAAAATCAACACCGTAGAGTGAACTCCAACAGATGCTAAATGAGTTCCCATCCAGAGAAAAAACTTAATATTACTACTCCCAAGCCCAGGAAGTATAACTACAGAAGCTCTAATATCACTCTTTGGTTCAAAATTATAGAGTTGTACTGTCTCTGTTCCTTTAGCTGGATTTCTATATAGTGTTTTGAATCTGCAATAATTGCACCTATAAAATTGCCCTTTAAATATATACCCCTCTGAATACTCCATTTTTGTTCTGTTATAGCCAAAATCTATTTTCATTTTATTAATCCTTTTTAATTATATTTATTATTATATGAAGGCATCTCTATTATTGCTAATATTGATTTAAAGTAATTCACAATTCACAATAATTTTCCTTGACCCTCAGAGAATGTTTTAATTAATTTCACCTATAATCTAAATATCAGTAATATTCTAAAGTATAACCTTTTAATAAAACAACACTTTCTAAATCACGATTCTTCAAAAGAAAGGTTTATTTTAAAGTATTTTATATTTATTAATAATTGTTGTTGACAAGTACATATTATTGTCTTATAATGTAATTACAAACAAATATCTCCCCAATATTTGTTTAACATTACCTATACTCCTATTTTTTAAAAACTTAATATTGAACTCGCCATTACAAATGTACAAGTTCTACAAGTATTAAAATCTAAGAATGGAGGCTCAGACCAATGTTTGATTTAAAAAGCTCCATAAAAAGTTTGTAGGTTTATGTTAAATTAATCTATATTTGGTTAATACCAAATTAGATATAAGACAAGCTCTAAAGTGCTTGTAAAATGGACCAGTAAACACACTAAAAGACAAACTAAGAGACAAAAAACTAAACATACTAACAAAAGTAATTAAAGATTTAATAAACAGCACCACAAAGAAAAACGGCAATACACACAAAAAACTAGAGAATAAGAATCAAACTACAGACAAACTTAAATTCACAGTAATCCCCGCAAAACAAAAGATAAAAGGAAAGAGGCACTCATAATGGAGTGCCTCTTTTCTTTTAGTTTTAATCTTAGTTTTGATCTTAGTTTTGATTCTAAATTAAATTATAATTCTATTTTTTCGCAGATAAATTATCTCTTTTATCTAATATCATCATTAATAATGTAGAAATTGCCATAACAATTCCAACTATTTTCCACGCACTGGAAATACTTGAGTAACTTAATATCTTTCCAATTACAGAAGGAGATAATATATAACCAAACCCCATAATTATAGGCAAAAGGGCGTTCATCCTTCCCCTATGAGAAGCAGGTGTATGATTTGCAATAAAAGGCATCATTCCAATTGAAATTATTACTTCTCCTAATGTAAATATTAGTACTGCTATAAAGAATGCTGGCTTTATACTCCAAAATCCAAGCATTCCAAATCCTATAGTATATAAAATTCCTCCTAAAAATACTTTTCTTAAATTCGTAGTCTTTGAAAAAACAGAAGTAATTATAGGCGTAAAAATAATTACAATTAATCCATTAAAAGCCCCTAAAAACCCATATAGTTTAGCTCCTTGATTTACAAAATTAAATTCAGAATGCATCGGCATTAAAAAGCCCCATTGAGCATATACAAAATTATACCCTAACATTATTAGTGAAAACCATAAAAGTATAGGCCTTGAAAACAATACTTTTAGTGTAGACCCTTCTACTTTTTCTTCTAATTTTCTATCCTCGTCTAACTCATCATCAACATGATTAATTGTTTCCTTAATAAATATTAATATAAGCAAAGTTGCAATTATAAGTGTTATTGCATCTCCTATAAACAACCACTTTAAATAATTTTCAAACAACAAACCTCCAATTATAGGGCCTACTGCATATCCCAAATTGAAACCCATATAAGTTAAAGAAAAAGCTCCTTCTCTATTATCTGGCGTAGTTAAATCTGCAACAAGTGAATAATGTGCAGGATCAGTCATCCCAAACATAAGACCACATAACATAATTAAATATATTATATTCATACTTGGTTCCATAAATGCACAACAAATATAAATAGCTGCTCCTAATAAATCAAATATAACAATAATCTTTTTTCTTCCTATTGTATCTGCTAACTTTCCCCCTAAAAAACTTGCTGGCATAAATAATAATCCTTGTACTGAAATCCAAAACCCTGCCTCTACAGTTGTTAATCCAATTTTTTTTGTCATAATAAGCGTCATTAATGGATATACAAAGGCTCCAAGTGCATTTATTACTTTTGCAAAAAATATCACATATATTTCTTTTGGTAACCCTTTGTATGGCTTAAATAAATTTGTTACTCTCTCTTGCATAATATTTTCCCCCGTTTAATTTCCTACATAAAGAATATTTTTCAGATAAAGCTATATTTTAAAGAGTTGTTGATATTTAAACTAATATTTATATGCTAAAGTTTTTACTTTAATACTAGTTTGAAATGTGGACTGTAAAGTGTGAAGTTAAGGATGGTTTTGCTATGCAAAATCGACTATTCAATTAAAATATTTGCTAAAAACAATCAAATAATCCATCATTTCACACTCCACACTTCACTCTTCACTCTTCACACTATTAATAATAAAAACTTTTTTACTATAACAATACTCTATAAATTAGCAACTCTTAAAATATAGCCAAAAACAAAAGCCGCCTATTATCCTAAAACGGACATAGTACGGCTTCTCATATAACCTACACTAATTGCAATATAACTTATATAAACTAGTTATTTTTGCAAAAAGATAAAAAGCCGCAAGTAGTTAACCTGCGGCATATAGTTATATTCTTATAGAAAAATATCTAAAATTCCTTATGTAGGTCGTCTACTAAAATTTTAATTAAAGTTTTATTATCATATCTTACAAATTCTAAATTTCCCATTTAAACGACCTCCTTTTTTAATATTTACTTTTTTATTG
>DAOUPR010000005.1 GCA_030626065.1 Clostridium sp.
CTCCTGTTATTTTTTAAATTAGAGATCAGTTGCATCTGATACTCCGTATTTTAACAGGAGGATTTTTATTTATCAAATATTGAATAACTTTATTATAGGAATGCTGCTAATTGCTAATTTCACTCTTATTTTAAAGAAGTTCTCTAGCTCCATCTCCTACTTTTGCCACATAAAAATCTGCTTCGTATCCTATTTTTTCTTTATATTGCTTTCCTACATTGGATATAAAAGAATCAACTTTATCTTCTTTTACAATACTAACAGTACAACCTCCAAAGCCTGCTCCTGTCATTCTTGATCCTATTGTTCCTTCCTCATTCCACGCTATATCAACTAATGTATCTAATTCAACTCCTGTTACTTCATAATCATCTCTTAAAGAAACATGAGATTGATTCATTAATTTTCCAAATAAAACTAAATCTCCACTTTCAAGTGCATCTACTGCCTTAATGGCTCTTCTATTTTCATAAACAGCATGCTTTGCTCTTTGTCTATCCACATCATTTGTAATAAAGTTTTTATTCTCCTCAAACTCTTCTTCTGTTAAATCACCTAAAGAAGTAATAGTTAATTTTTCTTGAAGTTGTTTTAATGCTCTTTCACATTCACTTCTTCTTTCATTATACTTAGAATCAGCAAGACCTCTTCTTTTATTAGTATTAGCTATAACTATTGAAGCATCTTTCAAATCAAGTTTTGTATATTTGTACTCTAATGTATTACAGTCTAATAAAATAGCTTTATCTTTTTTACCCATTCCAATTGCAAACTGATCCATAATACCACAATTTACACCTACAAATTCATTTTCAGCTTTTTGACTCATTTTAACCATTGAAACCATATCAACCTCTACATCAAATAATCCTTTTAACATTACAGAAGTTGCTAATTCAACTGAAGCTGATGAAGAAAGCCCTGCACCGTTAGGAATATTTCCGTAAAATAAAACATCAAAACCTTTATCTATTTTAAAACCATTGTTTTTAAATTCATTAATTACTCCCTTAGGATAATTAGCCCAATCATCCTCTTTTAAGTACTCTAAATTATTTATATCAAATTCAATAATTCCCAAATCTTTAAAATTCATAGAATATACTCTACCTTTAGTATCTTCTCGTTTTGCAGCTATTATATATGTTCCAAAACTTAATGCGCAAGGAAAAACATTACCACCATTGTAATCAGTATGTTCTCCAATCATATTCACTCTTCCTGGTGCAAAAAAAATTCTAATATTTTCCTTATCAAAAACCTCAACAAAATTATTTTTTAGTTTATTTACTAATTCCATATTATCAATCCTCACTTTTCATAATCATTGAATAGAAAAGGTTTTCTAACTAGCTAAATCAAATTCTAACATTAAAAATCAACATAGATTAAGGTGGTTAACCTATTTGAATAATTAATATAGAAAACCTTTTCTATATTAATTATATTCTAACAAAAACTTTTTAATAATACAAGAACCTTTTTTTATATTTCAACCAATATTTTAAAGCTATAGAAAAGAAATTTGTTCCAACGTTTTTTCATATAAATTAGTTACTGATAAACCTATTAATCTAATTTCTTCTTCTATGTGTAGTTCTTCTAAAATTTCCATAGCAACCTTATATATTTCTGTTTTGTTACTAATATTTTCATTAACCGTTTTACTCTTAGTATGCCCCTGAAAACTTGCTGTTTTGTATTTAACCGTTACTGTCTTGCAATATAAATTTCTTGCATATAATGATTTCTCTATCCTATTAGAAAAATCTTCTAAATATTCTTTTAGATTTTCTTTATTTTTAGTATCTTCCCAAAGAGTACTTTCTCTTCCAATAGATTTAACATTTCTTTCAACTTTAACTTTTCTATTATCTATTCCTCTTATTCGCCAATAAATTTCTTTACCGTATTTACCAAAATACTCTACAAAAAATTCTTCTTCTAATTTCAGTAACTCTTCAACTTTATATATTCCTATATTATTTAATTTTTGAACTGATTTTTTACCAAGTCCATATATTTTATCAATAGATAAAGGTTTTAATATTTCTGGTACCATATCTTTATCAATTTCTTTTATTCCATTTGGCTTGTTCCAGTCAGAAGCAATTTTAGCTAAAAATTTATTATATGATATTCCTACAGAAATAGTTAATCCTGTCTTTCTTAAAACCTCTCTTTTAATCCAATTTGCTATTTTAATTGAATCTAATTTCACATCAGTAACATCTAAATAAGCTTCATCTATTGAAAGAGGTTCTATACTATTTGTTACTCTAAATAATACTTCAAACACCTGTCTTGATGCCTCTTTATATCTTTCATATCTTACGGGTAAATACACTCCATTTGGACATTTTGATTTTGCCATAAAAACAGGCATTGCAGAATGAACTCCAAATTTCCTAGCTTCATAAGAACAAGTAGATACCACACCTCTATTACTTGTTCCTCCAACTATAACAGGTCTCCCTTTCAATTTAGGATTATCATGTTGTTCTACAGCAGCAAAAAATGCATCCATATCCACATGTATAATTCTTCTTTCATTATTTATCCCCATAAAATCACCAAATCCCTTGTTTTAATAATGGATATTTTTTATAATATTGCTGATAATTATACTATTGTTTAAATAATTAAGTTTAGCTTTATTATAAAATAGAGTGCAAAGTACCTTTTCTAAAAAAGAGTGCAGTTTTCAGAGTTCAGATGGAAGTTAAAACATTAAAAGATTAAAAACACTCATATCATTCGTAAAGTTCAATGTTAGATGACTTCCTCACTCTCTAGAAATCTTTGAATTAATTAAAGATTCTCTGAGGAACGAGGAAAATCATCCTAAATTGTGCATTGTGCATTGTGCATTGTGCATTGTGCATTAATATTATAATCTATTCTTCTTCAATAACTAATCCTTCAATATGTCTTTTACTAAGTAGTTTATCTTTTTTTCTATAATCTTTACTTTTAGTAACTATATTCATATCATATTCTTCAGGGTATAATTCTTTGGCTTCAATGTAAATAGAAAGACGCTTTTTATTTATATGATACTTTTCTTTCATAACAATCACACCAATTTCACCTTTACTATCTTCTTCCTCATATACTATCCCTGTTCTTTCCATTGTATTAATATATACACAATCACCTATTTTAAATTCAGATTCAATTTTTCCTTGCTCATATTTCCTTCTTCTTTCTTTATTTTTCTTATATTCATATACTTTTTCTTTATGAATTCTAATTTCCTTTTCTTTATTTACTTCCTTAAATTCATTATATATCCTTTTATCCTTATAAGTTATTTCATGTGCTCTTTCAATTATTTCTTTATTCATTCCTAATCTTAGAGAAATTAAAAATGCATTACTATCCCCTGACTTTCCAATACTAAGTTTATACAATGGTTTTAAAGAATTAATATCAAATTCCATACACCCATTCTCAAACCCGTCCTTTTGTAATGCAAAATCTTTCACCTTATTATAATGACTTGTAACAAGGATTGTTGCTTTTTTTCTGTGCAATTCTTCAAGAACTGCCATAGCTAAGCCAGCCCCTTCTCCTGGATCTGTTCCTGCACCTAATTCATCAATTATAACTAAAGAGTACTTATCCGCACATTTAAGAATATTTATTATATTTTTTATATGTGATGAAAATGTACTCAAAGATTGCTGTATGCTCTGTCCATCACCAATATCTGCGAGAATATCTACATATATTGCAAATTCACTTCCTTCTTTTACTGGCACATGTAATCCTGTTTGTACCATCATTGTGAGGAGCCCAACAGTTTTCAGAGAAACTGTCTTACCACCTGTATTTGGGCCTGTTATGACAAGAGAATTATAATCTTTACCTATTTCAAAATCTAAAGGAACTGCATCTTTACCCAACAAAGGATGTTTCCCTTTTACTATTTTTATATAAGCCTTTTCATTTACTTTAACACTCATTCCATCTAATACTTTACTATATTTCCCTTTTGCCAATAAAAAATCATATTCCAACATTGTATCCATATTCATTTTTATTTCTTTTATATAGCTTACCACTAAATTGCTCAATTCTGCCAAAATTCTAAAGGATTCCTGCTCTTCTTCAATCTCTAATATATTAAGCTCATTATGAAGTTTCTTTATTGGAGCAGGTTCCAAAAATACTGTATTTCCTTTTGAAGATTTATCGTGAATAGTTCCTTCTATTTCTTTTTTATACTCTGCTTTTATTGGAATTACATATCTGCCATTCCTTGTTGTAATAAGATTATCTTGAATTTTACCTTTATATTTTGCACTTTTGATTAATCTTTCTAGTTTCTCTTTAATTTTATCTTCTAAACTATATTTTTTTCTTCTTATTTTCATAAGTGAATTACTCGCACCATCAATAACTCTATTTCTATCAATACACCTATCAATTTCTTCTTCAATTTCTTTTAACTCTGAAATAGATAATGAATACATACTCACATTGGGAGCAACATAGTCTTTATCTTTCATAAACCTCTTTAACTTTCTACCATCCTTCAATAAACCTTTAATTTTAACTAATTCTTCTGGATTTAAAACTCCCCCTATTTCAATTTTATGAATTATATCTTTTATTCCTTCTAAGCTATGCAACGGAATACTAGAACTAATATCTACAATTTTTCTTGCCTCCGTTGTTTCAAGTAAATTATTTTCTATTTTAATAATATCAGTGCTAGGCATTAATTTTATTATTCTTTCTTTAGTTATTTCTGAAATAGCGTAGTTACTTAACTCTTCAATAATTAATTTATATTCTAAAATTTTTAATGCATTATTATTCAATTTGATTTCCTCCTAATTTTTAAAAACCAATAAAAAAACCACAAGCGAATACTATTCACCTGTGGTTATATTACTTTTTTTTAGCAATAAAAGCACTCTAATAATCATCAAATATATATAATATTTTTCCATAAATATTTCTCAAACTCTTCAAAAAGTGTTTTAGAAATATAAATTCTAAAAAAATATATATATTTTTTTCAATTATGCTTTTAGCTATTATATATAATAAGCCTGTAGTATTCTTAACTATTTTCTAATAAGTACCACAAAAAAGCTTGCTACAAGAAAATTTTTTTCAGCAAGATTCATTCTTTTAAGTATACTTTATTAAAATATTAAATTTGTTTAGTTAAGAACACCTGCACTCATAAAAATCTCCTTCTGTATCATTAAAAATCAATACACTTTATATGAGTACATTATAAATTGTTAATATAGAAAAGTCAAATCACAAGATTTTCAAGTAAAACTTATAGAATACTTTTAATCATTATTATTATCATCATGAATAACTTGGTTAATTACAATTGCAAGAGATATTTATTTCTTATTAAAGTTGAATATTTTTTTATGTAAAACTAAATATATATAATAAGGGCGGTGATTAAATGAATGATGATTATGCTCTTATTACAGGAGCTAACAAGGGAATAGGATTAGAAATGGCGAAAATTTTTGCCAAAGATGGTTATAATATTGTTTTGGTATCTAGAGATGAAGACTCTTTAATATCTGCATCAAAATTTCTAGAAAAATTGTACAATATAAAAACTATTATTATAAAAAAGGATTTATCTCTAAGAAATTCTCCAAAAGAAGTTTATGAACAATTACAATCCGAAAATATTGAAGTTACAGTTCTTATAAACAATGCTGGTTTTGGTACATATGGACCTTTTATAGAAACAAATTTAGAAAAAGAACTCAATATGATTAATGTAAATATTAGTTGTACTACTCATATGACTAAATTATTTGCTCGCGATATGGCTAGATGCGGAAAGGGCAAAATATTAAACATTGCCTCAACTGCCTCTTTTCAGCCTGGACCTTATATGTCAGTTTATTTTGCAACAAAATCATACATTCTTTCTTTTACTGAAAGTATAAGCAAAGAATTTGAAAAATACGGATTAACTGTAACTGCTTTATGCCCTGGACCTACAGATTCTAATTTTACAAGCACTGCTAAGGGATCAAGTTCTTCACGTATATTTCAGCATTTACTTACCTCTGAAGAAGTAGCGCAGCAAGGTTATTCCGCTTTAATGCATAAAAAAAGAGTGAAAATTGTAGGAAATAAAAACTTTTTATTGTCCGAATTAGTTAGATTCCTTCCTCGCAATGGTGTTTTATCTATTTCTAAATATATGATGTCAAAAGCAAAATACTAGCCTCCCTTCTTTAGTGTGAAGTGTGAGGAGTGGAGAGTGAAGTGATTGATGATTCTCGACATTTGTCGAGAATCTTTACTAATTTAAACCACCTCATTCCATAGCTTACAGATAAGTATGTAGTAATGATCTTTTAATCTTTTAATCTTTTAACTGTACTCTGCACTCTTATTTAAAAAGAAGCACTCTGCAAACTGCACTCTTTTTTTGAAAGAAGTCCATCTTTACCCTAAAAAGGTCAAAAGGTGGCTCTTTTTATTTTATACATATAAGTTACAATAGTATTAGGAAATATTATTATTTTAGGAGGAAACTATAATGAATATTGGAGTTATAATGGGAGGAGACTCTTGTGAAAGGGAAATATCTCTTCTAAGTGGAAAAGAAATTATAAAAAATTTAGATAAAGATAAATACACTGTGGTTCCTATTTCAATAAATACACGCTTTGAATTAATAGACCAAATTAGAAACCTGGAATTTGCTTTTATTGCTCTTCACGGAGCATTTGGCGAAGACGGAAAAGTTCAAGCTTTATTGGAGACAATGGATGTACCTTACACAGGCTGCGGAGTATTATCCAGTGCTCTATGTATGAACAAAAATATGAGTAAAAAAATATTTAATAATGAATCCATAGCCACTCCAAATTGGTTTATGATTAAAAAAGGTGAAAGTTTGGATTTGAATAAAGTTCATGAGCTTAAATTCCCTGTATTTATTAAGCCAAATAATGGTGGCTCTAGCATAGGTGTTTATAAAGCAACAAATGAAGAACAATTAAAATACTCCTTATCTTTAGCCTTTGAATATGATGATGAAATTTTAGTCGAAGAATTTATTGATGGATATGAAATTGCTTGTAGCATGCTTAACGGTAAACTGCTTCCCATATTAGGTATAGATCCTAAATCAGATTTTTTTGATTTTTCTTCTAAATATGAAGAAAATGGAGCAAATGAAAAAGTAATAACTCTTGATACCGCTATAAAAAACAAAGTTAACGAGATTTGCCACAAATGCTGGGACATTTTTGATTTGAAAGTTTATGCACGAATTGATATTATTATAAGCAGTAGAGGTATTTATGTGCTAGAAATAAATACTCTCCCAGGAATGACTAGTAATAGCCTTCTACCTAAAAGTGCCGAAGCCTATGGTCTAAGCTTCACAAAGCTATTAGACGAAATTACTCATTCATCAATGACTATAAAAAGAAGTTGAGGTAATTATGATTTTTAATATTGAATTAAATGATAAAAAGAAAATATATGTGCAAATTTATGAACATTTAAAAAATATGATAGTAACAGGAATGCTTCCATCTGGTAGTAAACTTCCATCCACTAGAGAACTCTCTAATATTATAAATGTAAGCAGAAATTCTGTAATTTCTGCTTACAATCTATTAACAGAAAACAACTTAATTCACAGTATAAAAAACAAAGGATATTTTGTTTCCGAGGTTAAAATTCAAAATTCATCATCTTGGGATTTTAATTGGAATGATTCTCTAAATAACTATTGCCTATCAGCAAAAAAACTTGATATTATGAAAAATGAAGCAATCTACAAAAAGGGGATGATATCTTTTAAAAGCATTGCTCCAGACGGTAGTTTTTTTGATATTGAAGAAGTAAAAAAATCTTTCCTAAATGTTATTTCGCTAGAAGGTGAAAAAATACTAAACTATGGTTATGCTCAAGGATATAAAAATCTAATAAATTATCTAATGCACTATATGCAAAGAAAAGGTGTTAATATTTCTAACAAAAAACTCCTTATAACCAATGGATTTACTGAAGCTTTTGATATAATTTTAGCTTCCCTAACAAATGAAGGTGACTATATACTATGTGAAAATCCAACTCACAATACCGCTATAAAACTAATGAAACTTCACAAACTAAATATTTTAGGAATACCAATGACAAGCAATGGTATCGAACTATCCTCTTTAGAAAAAACTCTAAAAGAAAACAAAGTAAAAATTGCTTTTCTAGTTCCTTCATACCATAACCCTACTGGACTCGTTATGTCCTATAAAAAAAGAAAAGATGTTTACGATATGTTTAGAAAATTCAATGTCCCTATAATAGAAGATGGTTTTAATGAAGAATTACAGTTTTCAAGTGACCATATAGCTCCGCTAACCGCTATAGGTAGTAATGACAACTCCGTTATTTATATAGGCAGTTTATCTAAAATTCTTTTTCCTGGCCTAAGAATAGGTTGGATTTTTGCTGACCCAAAATTAATTAATCTTTTAGAAAGTGTAAAAAGAAGTAGAAATATCCATACTTCTTTCCTTGATCAAGCAATATTATATGATTATTTAAATTCTAAAAATTTCGATAAATATGTAAAAAAAATCAGAAATGTTTACAGTGAAAAATTCATATATACAAAAAAATTAGCTACAGAACTTATTCCTCATAAATTCATATGGGGTGATGGTGGTCTGTTTATATTTATAAAACTAGATAATATTAATTCTCGGGAATTACTAGAAAAATGCACCCAGAGAAATATAATTTTCATGCCTGGAGATATTTTTTATTGTAGTAATGCACCTGATGATACTTTACGATTAAGTTATTCTAAATTATCTCTCAAAGAAATTAAAATTGGTATTAAAATAATAGGTGAAGAAGGAGCAAAGTTAAAATAAATAATGTCAATAAATTTTTCACAAGTACCACTTATAATTACTTCAACGTTTTAACCTCTCTCTTAAATTATCTATCATACCTATAAATTCTTCTACTTCTTCTTTCTTTGTATCAAAAGATGTTACCAATCTAACCATATTAGTTCCAGGATTAATTACATAAAACGGATATTTTTCTTGCAACGGTTCTATCCATTCTTTCGGAAAATATGCAAAAACCATATTAGTTTGAACTTTAGCCTCTAATTTCACTTCTTCATATTTCTGTAGATTTTCTTCTAATAATTTAGCCATATCATTAGCATTCTTAGCATTAAGTTTCCATAGCTCATCTTCCAAATATGCAATAAATTGAGCTGAAATAAATCTCATTTTAGATACTAATTGCATACCTTGTTTTCTAATAAATTTAAAATGTTTGGATAATTCAGGCCTAAAACATATGATAGCTTCTCCAAACATCATTCCATTTTTAGTTCCACCAAATGATAATAAATCAACGCCAGTATCCACTATCATTTCTTTAAATGTAACATCTAATGCAACAGCAGCATTAGCTATTCTCGCTCCATCTACATGTAAAAGCATATCATTATTATGAGCAAACTCTGCTATTTCCCTAATCTCCTCTACCTTATATATTGTTCCAAATTCAGTAGCTTGAGTTATAGAAATTATTCTAGGTTTAACTTGATGTTCATCATCCCTAAAACTACTAATCAATTCTTGCACATTTGGTAAAGATAATTTGCCCTTTTGATTTTCAACATATATTATCTTATTACCACTAAATTTCTCCATAGCACCACATTCATCCTCATTTATATGTGCACTATCAGGTGCTATAATTCCTTCGTATGATCTTAATAAACCTGAAAGACCAATAACATTTGCTGCAGTCCCTGTTGCAACAAAATAGACATCTATATCTGCCTCAAAAACATTGTGCAATATTTCTTTTGCTTTTTCAGAATAAACATCATTCCCATAGGGTTTTTCATGTTCAAAATTACATTTACCCATTTCCTCTAATATCTTAGGATGAGCCCCTGAATTATTATCGCTCAAAAACATTTTCATAAAATATCCCTCCATTGTAGAGTTTCCAAAGTAAAACTTACTTTTTATTTGTTCAAATTCTCAATGCCTTAACGAGTTTTGTATGTTTATAAATTAATAGTTGTACTGGAAACTTTATATTTATACCAACTTAGTATTTATTTATAATAATTCTACACTCTAACCCGAGATTTATCAATTTTTAATAAATTTTTAGCAAATAATTCATTTTTATATACCTTTTTATGGATTTTTATATATATTATGATATAATTTTATTATATTTAACATTATAAATCAGATTTATTTCAATCTATTTTAATTAATAATTATTTTATCGAGGTGTATATTATGGACTATAATATTTTAGATTTAATAAACTTAAAATTATTTGAAGAAACTATTCAATATTTGCATAAAGTAACTAATACTCCATATAGCTTAATTGACATAAACGGTAGAATTCTTTCTTGCATAGGTTGGTCTGATTATTGTATTAATTTACATAATAAAAATATATTTAATTCAAATATTTGTACTGAAAGTGATTTAACCACTATGCAAATTTCCAATAACAAATCATATTATGTCTATAAATGCCCTCAAAATCTATATTATGCATTTATACCAGTAAAATTAGATAATATTATTCTATGCTATTTATGTTTGGGTGCATTTCTTTTTGAGAAACCAGATATGTCTTTTTTTAAATCCCAAGCTAAAAAATATAAATATAATGAAAACAAATATCTTGATGATATAGCAAATATAAAAATACTAGATAAAACTAATTTTAATGATATTATGAATTTGTTAGTTACTTGCTGTAAACAACTTGAACATACAGCAAAAAAACAAATAGAAAATTTAAAGAAAGAAACTAGAATGCTAAAATTAAATGAAGAACTTGAAAAAAAGATTACTTCACTTATTTGCTTCAATGAAATAATTTCAAAAGAGGAATATGATAAACTTAATAATACAGTAAAAGAAAAAGATGAACAGCTAAAAAATGCTATAAAATATGATAAACTTAAAACAGAATTTTTTTCAAATATATCTCATGAACTAAAAACCCCTATTAATGTAATTTTCAGCGCACTCCAAGTCATTACACCTAAAACCAATGATCCTATTTGTTCTAATTCTACAAATAACGAAAAAACCGATAAGTATCTTCATATTATGAGACAAAACTGCTTAAGATTAATTAGATTAGTAAATAATATTCTGGATATATCAAAATTAGAATCTGGTTACTTAAAACTCAATTATGAAAACTACAATATTGTAGAACTAGTTGAAAACGTAACTCTTTCTATAGTTGACTACATAGAAAGTACGGGTATTGAAATAGTTTTTGATACAAATAAAGAGGAGCAATTTATAGCCTGTGACCCCGAAAGTATAGAGAGAATTATTTTAAATCTTTTATCAAATGCAGTTAAATTCACAAATAAAGGTGGTAAAATAACTGTACAAATGACAATCGATAGTGAAACCGTATCTATCTCAATAAAAGATACTGGTATAGGAATTCCATATAATAAACAAAAAAATATTTTTGATAGATTTGTACAAGCAAATAAATCTATATCTAGAGAAAATGAAGGTAGTGGTATAGGACTTTCATTAGTAAAAGCATTAGTACAAGCCCATGATGGCGAAATATTACTTAATTCAGAAGTAAACCTTGGCACCGAATTTATTATTAATCTTCCTATCAAAATAATAAAATCCACTGCTATTCCTAAAATAAAAAATACAAATAATAAAGATTCTTGTATTGAAAAAGTACATATTGAATTTTCAGATATTTATATATAAAATTATATTTAATTTTAAAAAAAGATAGAGTTAAACTCTATCTTTTTTAACGTTTATCAGTTTTTAATTAAAAACTATCTTATTCTTTCCACTTTCTTTTGCTTTATATAAATAATTATCCACTTCTTTAATTAAATCATCACAACTATCTTGCCCACTATATTCTGTAATTCCATAACTACAAGATACTGTGATTTGATTTGAAAATTTACTATTTTTTAATTTATTTTTAATTCTGTCTGCAACAAAAATAGCTGACTCAATAGTTGAATTGGGTAAAAGCAATGCAAATTCTTCCCCTCCCCACCTAGCAAATATATCTCCTTCTCTTATAACTTCGTTTACATACTCACAAATTTGAATCAATATTTTATCACCAACTAAATGTCCATATTCATCATTAACTTCCTTAAAATCATCAATATCAAATATAATTAATGAAAATATCATATTTTCTTCTTTGTTCAAATGAATTAATCTCACTAATTCATTCTCAAATTTTAATCTATTATATACTTTTGTAAGCCTATCTGTGATTGTTAGTTCCCTTAATTCACAATTATTTTCAAATTGTTTTTTCCTATATTTATAATTATCATTAGTTAATTTACCAATAAGACAAATTACCGCCGCAAGATATACTATAGATGTATAAAATAATGAAATGTCTACAAAATTAAACCTAATATATTTGATTAATAAGAAAAAAGAAGTAAAAACTATAGAAATTTCAAAATTAGTTCTCCATTTTAAAGGTATAAAATATAAACCAATTACAATCATTATTAGTTCCATACAATGTATAAGATAATCATAATAATTATATAAATATGTAATAGACATATAAGTACTACAAAATAACACCTCAAAGAACAAAAGCTTGTACTTAATTTGCTTATATTCTTCTGATTTACTAATTTGATAAGCCAAATTTATTCCTACAAGAAAAGCTAGCATTCTTAAAGCAATAACAACTAAAATTTCTTTCCTTGCCATAATAAAAAAACAATCCATTATCCCTAATGATAAATAAACGGAACCAATAATTATTATAAATATCATTAAATCTTTTTTAGTTCTTTTGAATTCAAAATCTAAGAACTGTTCTTCAAAATCCACATTCCCCTCACAATTTACAAAATCAGAATTTTTACTCAAGATATTATTATGCAAAAAATCACCCCATATTTACAAAAATCTACTTTTATCAATCACACTATCTTTTATCTCCTGTAAATATATTACATATTATCAATAACCCAACATTTAAATTATATTACAATACTCTTCCTATTTCTAGTAATAATTAATTATTTTAGTTAATTTTTAATCTATTTTTAACCTTTCTATTATATAATATTTTAAAGTGTATATTATGTTGTTAAATATAAAAATAAGGAGTGATTTTTTGTTTAAATTATTATTATTACCTTTCAAATTGATACTTTTACCATTTAAATTGATTTTCTTCATAACAAAATTAGTTGGAAATATTGCTGCTTTCTTTATTGGACTAGTTATATTAATACTTGGAGTAATTTTTACAATTACTATATTAGGAGCCCCTTTTGGAATACCTCTTATCATCTTAGGACTAATATTTATGATTAAGGGTTTGTTTTAATTATTTCTATTTCTTATCATGTAATAATTTACAAAAGCACAATTTAGAATAATTTAATCCCAAATTGTGCTTTAATTATTTTTATCCTTATATTCTTTTTTTATTGCATAGGAAAGTATATTTTTTCTTTCCTATGCAATAAAAAAATGAAGGGGTACAGTTTATGAAAAATCCCCCGCTTCTTTCAGGACGGTGTTCAGACACGCAGTGTCGTCGAAGGAAACCTAAGGTTTCCTCGCGAAACAGCTTTGCTGTGTTTTTTATTATGTATGGTTTACTATTAGTACAATAACGGTAACAACTAAAATTATTGCTAACACAAGAAAAATGATTTTCACAGCACTTACAGGTGCCTTACCACTTACTTTACCTGTCTGCCCATTTACTAAAAATCTATACACTTTGTTTTTATAATTAAATGAAGATACCCACACTGGTAATAAAATATGTTTATATGTAATATCTTTATAATCAGTTTGTACACTAACAATTTGAACCTCATCACCAAAAACTTGTCCTCTAATACTACTTCTTATTCTCGTATTAATTTCAATTTTCGCATCTTCAAAGCCCTCTTTAAGAGAAATAGAATACTTTTCTGCTAAAAACCCTGATAAATAATTAGCATTATAGTCTAAAAGAGCATTTAAATCAAAAGGTTCAATATTATCAATAAGACCACTAGCTACATTTTCAGAAGCATTTACAAGTACATCATCATAAAAATGGTTAAAATATCCGTGTTCTGTCCTCCATCTTGTTTTTCGAACTCTTTGAGTAACTCTTTTACGTTTCCCATCTTCTTCTACCCAACGACTTTCCTCTACATAATAATACGTACCTATTCTAACTGTGTAATTAGAGTTAGTATTAGCATCAAAAGTCCAATAAGGTATATATGTCCCCACTACTTTATTTAGCTTATGTGCCTTTTTTAGTTCATTGGGAGCAAAATGTCTGCTTTTTATCCAACTTTTAAATTTTATAAGTGCATCATCTTTAGTGATTTTAAATGGTAAAACTAAAGCTGGCTTTATACCTACTTCTTTTTCATCATTTACAATATGAGAAGATCCACAAAACGGACAAAATTCCGCCGTCCTGTCTTTATCTATTACAGATTCAGCTCCACAATTTTGACATTTAAATACTCTCTTCTCTTCATCCCAACTATTTTCTCCATCCTCGAGCCCTAATTCAAAGTCATTTTCTATTAAATTATTTTGCTCACTTACTATTTCTCTTTTGCTTGAACAATATGGACATTTTAAATCACCACTTTCAGGATCAAATACCATATTACCTCCGCAAGAAGGACACTTAGTTACACTAGTCTCTTCAACTTTTTTAGCTTCTATATTATCAGTATTATTTTCAAAGTTATCCACTAAAAACACCTCTTTTTAAAGGCAATGCACAATGCTCTTCAAAACATAATTTGCAATTTGCAATGTGCAATTGCTGTTGATTTTCTTCCCTTTGGGCAGAAAATCTTTATTTAAATAAAAAATTCTCCACATAAGTAAGTAAATCAGCCTTCATTACATTCTGAAAACTACACTTTTTTTTCTATACAATAACTAAACCAAATAATTCAATTAATAATTAAAGATTTTGCGTAGCAAAATCATCCAAAATTGTGCATTGTTCATTGTGCATTGTAATTTTATAATCTATTTCCACATTCAGCACAAAACTTTGCTGTTGGAGTATTTTTTGCTCCACATTCGCTACATATCTTTTCTGTAACTTGTTTTGCTCCACATTCTGGACAAAACTTTGCCCCTTCCGCTATCTCAGCATTACAGCTTACACAATGTGCTTTCTTAACTTGAACAGTTTTCCCACAAGAACTACAAAATTTCGCATCTTTTTCCACAGCTTCCCCACAATGTGGACACTTTACCTTTGCAGGTGAATTCTCTACTTGAGTTTTAACATTATTATTGTTTTGATTATTTGCAAAAGCTCCTACCATTGCATTCCCTATAGCTGCTCCTGCTCCTATACCAGCTCCAGTTGATGCTAAACCGCCTGATTGATTTTGAGCAGCATCTCTAATAGCTTCTGCTGCTTGATATTGAGTATACTGATTCATATTACCTAAAACACCCATTGAAGTTTTCTTATCCAAAACTTTTTCCACTTCTTCTGGAAGAGATAGATTTTCAATATAAAGAGATGTTATTTGAAATCCAAAATCAGCAAATTTTTCTTGCATTTTCTCTTTAGCTTTTTCACTAAGCTCATCATAATACATAGCTAAATCTAATGCTGCAATCTTTGATTCAGCAAGCAAATCAGTTAAACCCGATAAAATCATTCTTTTTAGTTGTCCTTCTATGCTATCTGTATCAAAAGAGGAACTTGTACCAAATAATTCTTTTAAAAAAACTATTGGTTCTGCCACCTTATATGAATAAATCCCATAACCTCTAAGTCTTAACATTCCAAACTCAGGATCCCTCATCATTATAGGATTAGACGTACCCCATTTTTGATTAGTAAATTGTTTTGTATTTACAAAATATACTTCTGCCTTGAATGGTGAATTAAAACCATATTTCCAAGACTTAAGCTTTGTCAATATAGGTAAATTTTCTGTATTTAAAGTATATCTACCCGGATCAAATACATCTGCTATAACGCCTTCATTAACAAAAATAGCTTTTTGAGATTCTCTAACCGTAAGCTGTGCTCCCATTTTTATTTCTTTTCCTTCTACAGGAAATCTATAAACCATAAGGTTAGTACTACTATCAGTCCATTCAATTACCTCAATAAATTGACTTCTAACAAAATCAAATAAGCCCATTATTTCTACCTCCAAAATTTTTTTCTTATAGATGATAACTAATTATTAATCACTAACACAATCATCTCTAAATCTTCTTCAGTATCATTGATCATTGAATGAGACTCCCCACTTTTTGTTAAAGTGACATCCCCTGCATAAACCCTTTTTTCTTCTCCGTTATCAATACATTTACCTTCACCCTTTAGTATGTAATATGCCTCAAAATCCCCATTATGTTCATGTTCTCCTACTGATACTCCAGGTTTCAAAACAACCTTAGCAAATAATTTACCTTTATTATCTAGTTCTTCAATTGATAAAAGATTTTGTATATTAGCCTCTCCATTCCCCTCTCTTAAACACTTAGTTATTTTTACTAAATCATCTTTTCTTTTTATCATATTAATCCTCCTAAAATAAAATTAAAGTATCATTACTAATATTATAAACTAAACTATAAAAAAAAAGCTACAATAAAGATCTTTACTTTACTGTAACTTTGTATATTTTATTCTATTCGCATATTAATAAGGCACAAATTATTAAATCATCTTCACCGTCATTTATCAGTTCATGAATTTCTCCACTGTAAGTTATTGTTATGTCTCCTTTATATATTTTTTTTTCTTTTCCATTATCATTAAAAGTACCTTCTCCTTCTAATATATAAAAGATTTCATAATCACCAAAGTGTAAGTGTTTTCCCACGGAAACTCCAGATTTTAAAATAACCTTATTAAATAAACATACTTTTCCCTTCAATTGTTCTTTTGTCAAAAGTTTTGAAATAATAGCCTGTCCATCACCATTCTTTATCCTTCTTATGTCAATTTCTAGATCAGCTTCATGAATAAGCAAAATAACCCTCCTAAATAAAGAGTTCGCTATATAACCCTTTGTTTATATCTATTTTTTTCAAGAAATCAACTTATTTTGGTTGTATTCTAATAAATGATTGAATCGAAAATACTCTATAAAAATATTAAACATAAATTAGTATTCTCTTATCTTGTCTCAATCTTATTATATGCAATATAATTATCTACTGTTATCATTATCTGCTACTTTCTTCTTTTAATATTAAATTAACATTATAAGTTTCAATAGAATTTAATTGCCCTTTATAATCAGCATTTGATTCATACCAATCTCTTTCACCGAAATATTTTTTTAAATCCAATGATTTAAAAGCATACCCATGTCTTGCAAATATCTCATTTCTTGCGACTTTTAATGAATAATTATCTAAAGAATTTATTTGTGTATACGTTAACTTTTCTTTGTCACTCTTTGCAAAAACAAAACCTTCTACTAAATTAGCTTCTAATGTCAAATCTGTTGAAGCAATATCAACTTGGTTTGTAGTCTCAGATGAATCAATATTTCCTATTTTAGTAGCTTCAATGGTTGTCATTAAAATAGGCTTTTTATTATATGTATGCGAATTATCGGAACCAGCAACAATACCTTCTATACTAATATAATCACCTTTAAAGTAATCAGTCGTATCGTAATACTCTATCTCAATAAATTCACTTCCATCTGTAAGAATCATTTCGCATATTATTTCTTTTTCATCAATATAATCTATCGTCCCCTCAACTTTAACGTAATTATCCATATACTTCTTATAATTACCATTTAATTCTTTCACTGAAACTACATTTATTTTATTATATTTATTTTCTTCAGTCTCTTTTTTTAACCATTCATCAGTTTCTTGCTCTAACTCCTCATTGTTATCATTAATATCTACATCATCTTTTTGAATATCTTCGCATATATTATTTTGATATGCTTGGCCACCATTATTTATTGAATCACTTAAATTTTCATTGATTTTATTATTATCACACGATGTAATACTGATTAAAGAAAAAATTACTATTGCTATAGAGATTAATTTATTTTTAGTCTTCAAGTTAACCACCCCTACTATATAATTTTTTATGTAAAAATTATTATGTAATATTTCTTCACAATATATGATATTCTAATAAACTTGTTTTATTCCAAATAAATAAACAACCAATATTATGCCATTCATAATACTATATATGATATACTTATTTTTTAAGCTATTAATATATACTTTATTGTTCACAAAACATCTCACATTCAACTGTTTAACTCAATATATTATAATTAAAATAACGAAAAATATAGGAGGACATTATGACTAGTATAGAAATTTTAACTCGATTAATAATTGCAGTATTCATCGGTGGAATAATTGGTTTTGAAAGAGAATACAAAAACAGACCTGCTGGACTTAGAACTCATATGTTAGTCTGTGTTGGTTCTTGTGTTATATCAATAATACAAATGCTTATGATTGAAGAAGCTACAAATATGGTACTAACTAATCCTGTACTTAGTAGTTCAATAAAGGTCGATATTGGAAGAATGGCTGCTGGTGTAATTTCTGGTATGGGTTTCATAGGCGCTGGTACTATCATACACCATAAAGGTTCTATTAGTGGTCTTACTACAGCTGCTACTCTTTGGATTGTATCTTGTCTGGGGATTGCAATTGGTATGGGTTACTATTTTTTAAGTATATCCACAACAGTAATCATTCTTCTAGTAGTTGTACTTATTAAAAAATTCGAGAAAAAACACTTCGATAAAAGTGAAGAAGATGATCAAATCTAATTATCAATTAGCGATGTGCAATTAGCAATTTAGTATGCTTTTCTTCCCTTTGGTCAGAAAATCTTTAAATAAATAAATAAATAAATAGAGATTCTCAACCAAAGGTAGAAAATCAACATCAATTACTAGTTGCTAATTAAATATTACACTTCCTGAAGTTCTTTGATGCTTACTTTATCAACAATCTTATCCATTTGTTCAAAAGCTTTTTCCATAGCCTTTTCAATTCCTATATCAGGCATATCAGTTCCTTGAACTAAAATCTTCTCAAATTTCTTAACCCCTAAAAACTTAAATATATCTTCCATATACTCTATCCCATGATTCATTCTCCAATTTATAAGCTTAGGATATACTCCTCCTGATGATTGGATATATACCATATTTCTTTCTTTATCATCAAGTAATCCGTGTACTTCTTCTGGGGATACTTTTATAACTTTGTTATTCTGTACAATACAATCAATATATCTTTTTAATCTTGCTGGAAAACTTACACTCCACATAGGTGCTGCAAAAATATAAGTATCTCCTGATAAAAATTGATCTGTTAATTGATTTATTCTATCTACAGCCTTTTTATCACATATAGATAACGCATCATAGTCTGGTCCTTTTACAGTTTCAGCTCTGCGTTCAAATAATTTATAATTTAGTTCAGGAATATCTTCATTATAAAGATCTAACTCTTCTAATTCAAAATCATTATTTTTTGCTAAAAATCTATTAACAAATTCTCGTCCAACTTTCTTACTAGTAGATTCGTTTTCTGGTTTTGCATTACAAGTAATGTAAAGTAACTTTTTCATAAAATCGCCTCCTATTTCTATATTTATTTTGGTCTAAGATATAAAAAATATACTTTTCTACGCAATAAAAAATAATACTCACATTTTATACAAGTATTATTTTAAATAATTATTATTATATTTTTATTGAGAATTTTATTATACATCTCTACCTTATTATTTCTTATTTATATTCTTTAATATAAGTTCTGCAAGTCGTTTATTTAAATCAGCTTCCAATATTAATTTAGTTACATATTTAATGGATTCATTTTTATTATCAAATGTACTTGCTTCAAGATTTTCTTTGTAATCAATATTAATATTTTCTAATACTTGCTTCTGTATTTCTAAAAAATCATTATAAACCTCTTCTATAACTTCCTTTTCAATAGCATTATCTTCTATATTATCCTTCTCTGCTTCTTTTGGCTTTAAATTTTGCAAAGCAAATAATTCATCTATTTCCCCTAAAGTTACAATATTCTTTAAATGATAAATCATTATTAATTCCATTAATTGATTCTTATTGTATTTTTTCTTTACTGGTTTATCAATTACTTTAGCCTTAACATAATTATTAATCATAGTTTTTGTAAGAATTTTATCTTCTTTATCAACTTTTAACTTATTCAAAATATTTTCTAAATATCCTGTAACCTGATCCATATATAAATCTATATTGGGAATATCGTCGGATTTTATTGCTTTATGTGATAATAAATTTTCCCAATTATTCATAAGCTTATCCCCCTTTTTCATTAAATGTTCTTATAAGTGAATAATTACTGTTAACTAACACTAATAATAAAAAAATATATTATTGTGCCGTCTTATTCATTATATAGTATCCATAACAAGGTGTCAAAATCAAACACAAACACTTATTGACTTTAACTTTTATATCTGATACTATATTAATGTAATCAAACTTAGTTTTTAAAACTATGTATGGAGGTGCTTACATGAATTACTCAATACGTGAACCTATAAACTCTATTACTCACTTAATCGGAATCGTTTTATCAGCTATCGGATTGATATTATTATTAGTAGTATCAATTAATTCAGGAGACTATATAAAAATTATATCCTCTGTCATTTTTAGTATTGGATTGATTGGATTATACTCTGCATCAACTGTATATCATTGGAGTTTAGGATCTGAAAACAAATTATTAATTCTTCGAAAAATTGACCATACAATGATTTACGTTTTAATAGCAGCAACTTATACTCCAGTTTGCTTAATATCTTTAAAAGGTTTCACTGGATACTTGCTATTAACTATTGTTTGGACTTTAGCTATAGCAGGAATAATATTAAAATTACTTTGGTTAGATGCCCCAAGATGGCTTTATACTAGTTTCTATTTAGGTCTTGGTTGGGCAGCAATCTTCGTAATTTACCCACTATATAAAACATTACCTATCAATGGGTTAATTCTTCTCTTTGCAGGAGGATTGTCTTACTCAATAGGAGCAATTTTCTATGCAACCAAATCAGAAAAAATAAAAATTTGGAAATTTGGATTTCATGAGATATTTCATATATTTATCCTTTTAGGTAGCTTAATTCACTATTTAATGATCTATAAATATATGATAAGCTAATACCCTTTATTAGGCAGATATACTTTATCGTATCATCGATATTTAAAGTATTACTTAAATAATTGGATTTAGTTCTTATACTAAAAAAGAGTGCAATTTGCAGAGTGCAGAGTTCAGTTAAAACATTTAAAAATTTAACCATTTTCTGACCAAAGTAAAGAAAATCATCCTTAACTGCACATTGCAAATTACACTATGCAAAAACTAAATTTTATCAAAAGTTTTCATGTATTCACAAAATTCTATAAAAATAACACTTCTCCTGTTTTCATAATATATTTAGCTCCCACAACTTTAACTAATCCTTGATCTATTTTTACTTCAACAACTGGACTCTTAGTGATTTCTTTACAAGAATTTATTATATTTAAATCAACTACTTTATCAATTATTTCTTCTTCATTTAATCCTAACTTCTCTTCTTCACTTATAACTTTTTTTATTTTACTAACTAAACTTCCTATTGAATTATTTCTTTTTTCAATTTTTTCTTCTTCGAAAATTGCTCCTACTGCACCACAATTTTCATGCCCTAATACAACTATCAAAGGAGTTTCTAAAATTTCTACAGCATATTCTATACTTCCAATAATATCATCATTAATAACATTTCCAGCAACTCTTATAACAAATATTTCACCTAACCCTGCATTAAATACCAACTCTGGTGATACCCTTGAATCTGAGCAACCTATTACAACTGCATAAGGCTTTTGCCCTGCAACCAAACTTTCAATTTTCGATAATGAAGTATCCATTACTTTTAGATTGCCACTTACAAATCTTTCATTTCCTTCTATTAGATTGTTTAGTGATTGATTAATAATTTCAGAATTATTTTTCATAAGAACCTCCTGATAATATTATTAACTTATTTTCTACATTGAATTCTATAATCCAATGTAGCTAGAAGTTTTTTTATTGTTTCTTTATTGATATTTTTTTTATTTGTAGAATTATTCAAAATGAATTCTTTAAGCTCAGTGTCTTTAATTACCTCTATATTATTACTCATAACATTAAGTTTAAATCCCTCAATTTCATTAAATACTACTAAAGATTTCATATCTATAGAATTATTTAAATTCTCTTTCTTCAAAAAATTCTTAATAACTCTTTCGTGATTACGAGCTTGTTCGCAAGGATTGGAAAACCTATTATAATATGCATTTCCTCTTTTTCCTAACTTCTTTTGAGTCCACTCATCATCATCTTCTTTTCCGATTATTTCCCCCTTCATGTTTTTAGTTTCAATATTTATAATTCCATAAGGAGATATTACTAAATGATCTATCTGAGCCCCTCTTTTCCCGTCCCACAAAGTAATATCATTATAAATAAAATATTCTTTAGGCAGTTTTTTCAATCGTTTAGCTACTATTTTTTCACCTTTTATACCATAATTTAATATTTTAATACTAAAAAGATTTCGTTGAATATAAATTATTATTGCTGTAATCAGTACAAGCTGTATGTAATAAACACATTTAAAAGATAAAATTTCTGTTAACGGTATAAATGCTGAAAATAAATACGTAATAACTATATTACCCATTAGTTTGTTTCTCTTTTTATGTACCGACTTTTCTTTACTTTTTATAATTGCCATAAACTCATCATCCCTCAATTATTATTGAATACTTTTATTTTTATTTATTACTATTATATACTAAAACAACTTAGTATCTTGGAAAATTTTTATGAACAAAATAAAAAGAGATTTTTTAGCCTTGCTAAAAAATCTCCTCATTAAACTATTTTATCTCCATACCAACTCTTAAATTAAACGGATTGAAATCAGGATTTGCTATAAAATGGCATCACCTTTGCCTCCATTTAATCCGATTTCATTAAGTACAGCTTATAATTTCTTAACATCTGTTCCTCTATCACCAATTTTTAGTGTTGTCAAATTATCCTCCACCTATAATTATTCTCATAATTATTTTACTTAAGATAAAGTAAACAGATTACATAAATAATTAATTATTATTGGCAGTACGAGCTTTTATAGCCCCTTTAATGTTTGGTTTCTCTTTCCAATGAAGAGATGTTACACTTATAACCTTCTCGCTAACTAATAATAAAGAAGGAAGTACAAATACAATTATGACCATACTAACTAAAGCACCTCTAGCTAATAATGTACATAAAGATTTAACTATATCCATATCTGAAAATATACCAACTCCAGCAGTTGCTGCAAAGAAAGTTAATCCACTAGTAACAATAGACCTTGCACTACCTTGTACCGCTATTCTACCAGCTTCTTTTTTATCAAATCCATTTCTTATTTCTTCTCTAAACCTATTTGTCATCAAAATAGCATAGTCAACAGTAGCTCCTAGCTGAATACATCCTATTACGATTGATGCTATAAAAGGTATTGTAGCCCCTGTATAAAAAGGTATTCCCATATTAATAAATATTGCCAGTTCAATAGCCATGACTAAAATAACCGGTACAGTAATAGATTGGAATACTATCATTATGATAGCAAATATCGCAATTATTGAAGCTATACTAACTCGTTTAAAATCAGAATCAGCAATTTCTATCAAATCTTTAGTAAGTACACCTTCACCTGTCATATAGGCATTACTATCATATTCTGCTAATATCTCATTTATTTGATCTATTTGTAAATTTTCTTCATCTCTAGCTGCTTTATATTCAGAATTTGCTATTAACAATTGATAATTATCATTTTTAAAAGTTTCAATAATCTCATCTGGAATAAACTCTTCTGGTATTCCAGGTCCTACTAACTGACTATAAGAAAGCACATTGTTTATTCCATCAAGGCCTTCGATCTTATCGCTTATCTCTTTCACCTTATATGATTGTATATCACTATCAAGTGCAATAAAATGTGTTGTAGTCATATTATAATCATCTTTCAACTTTTCAGTAGCAACTATTGATGGAAGATCTTTAGGTAACGATTCATCTAAATTATAATATACACTAGTATTATTATTTCCATAAATTGCAGGAATAAATGCTAACAAAAATATTCCAACAAAAATTCCATACTTATTTGTAACCACTTTAGCTGTTCTTTCAAATGTAGGTAAAATTGTTCTATGACTAAATCTATGAATAGGTTTATCAAAAATCAAAATTAAAGCAGGCAAAATTGTTATTGTTGATAGTAAGCCTATAAATACACCCTTAGCCATTACTATACCTATATCTTTACCTAATGTTAAGTCCATAACACACAAAGCTAAAAATCCAGCTATAGTAGTTAGTGAACTACCTGATATTGATACTAATGTTTTAGTAATTGCATGTGACATAGCCTCTTCTTTTGAATTGAAATTTTTTAACTCTTCATCATATCTATGCATCAAAAAGATGGAATAATCCATTGTAACTCCCAGCTGCAACACAGCCGCTAATGATTTAGTTATATATGATATTTGGCCGAGGAACATATTTGTGCCAAAGTTATATACAATAGCGAATCCTGTTGATAACAAAAATATAAATGGTATAAATACTGATTTATTTGTTAGAGACAAGACAATTATTGATAATATAACTGCTATCATTACATAAATTGGTGCCTCTTTATCTGCTAATTCCTTAGTATCTTTTACTATAGTAGCAACACCACTTAAAAAACATTGTTCATTTAACAATCCTCTTATATCCGAAATTGCATTCAAAGTTGATTCATCTGATGATTGACCAGAATATTTTACTAACATCATTGTAGAATTTTCTTGAAATAATATATCTTTAAACTCATCTGGCAATATTTCAGAAGGTACTGAAACATCCAAAGCATCGTCTATCCAAATAACTTTTTCAACGCTATCAACCTTAGCTATTTTTTCTTTCAGCTTAACTATGTCATTAGTATCCATATCTTCAATGACCAACATAGATGTAGCTGCATCATTAAATTCGTCCGCAATAATAGTTTCTCCTATTACCGAATTCAAATCCTCTGGCAAATAAGTCAATATATCATAATTTATAGGTGTATTAAAATATCCATATGCAGCTGGTAGCAATAGTAACACTGCAATAATTAAAACTAAAATTCTTTTATGTGCAATAAAATCTGCAAATTTTTTCATTTTTATTACCTCCTTGCAGTCTGATTATTATTAGCATCATCATCATTGCTAAAAATATTTTTAAGCCAATTAAAGAATCCTTTTTCTTCTTCTTCACTAGCATCTGTCTTTATTTCTACAATTTCTGGTTTAGATATTTCACTAGTTTTGATAACAAATTTGACTTTTCCTTCTTGTCCCTCAGCTAATCCACTAAATGTTCCATAGTCTTCACTAAGTTCAAATAATTTATCTTTTGTATCTAAAAAGTCTTGAACTGTATCTATTGAATCACTTACTTCATCACTTAAACTTTGAATTCCTTCTTCATTAAATTTAACCATATTGTCTGATAATTCTTTTGCTCCTGATGAAAGCTCATTTGAAGCATCTAATAATTGCTTAGAACCATCATTTAATTCGTTAACTCCAGATACTAATTCTGGTACTGCTGCATTTAAAGGATCAGTTCCTTCATTAACTAATTGTGCAGTTCCATCTGTAATCATAGAGGAAGCTTCATATAATTGTTTTGTACCTTCTTGAAGTTCAGTAGTTCCACTTATTAGAGCTGGTACACTTTCAGCTAATGGATTAATTCCTACTTCTACTATTTGGTCTAAGCCTTGTGAAAGACTTTGAGCACCTGTGTTTAATTCTCCAACTTTACTATCAAACTCAGTTACGCCTGCATCTAACTTTCCAAGACCTGCTGAAAGTTCAGTAGCACCTGCAGTCAATTGGTCTGCTCCAGCAACTGCTTCCTTTTCAGCTGTTTGTAATTGTGTTAATCCAGCAACTACTAAATCTGAACCACCATTTGTTGCTATTAATCCTGCTTCTATTTCTTGTAATGATGGATATAATGGATTAGATTCTCCGACTGCTAGCATTAAATCTTGTATTCCTTTAAGACTACCTTCTATACCAGCATCCACTTGATTTTGTCCTGCAATAAGTTCTCCAGTTTTTGTATCCATTGTACTTAAACCTGTACTTAAGACTTCTATCCCAGGAGCTAAATCAGTACTTCCTTCAGAAAGCGCATGAGTATTTGTTTTTATAGCTGAACTAGCCTCTGCAAGTTGTGTTGTCCCAGCTGCCACTTGAGTTGCGCCACTTTGAGCATCTTTAACTCCTGTTGCCAATTGGCCTATTCCTTCACTTAATGGTCCTACATTAGCTGCAAAAGCATTTATTCCAGTGTAAAGATCACCAAATTTACTATAAAATTCAGATTGACCTTCATTTAAAACTTTTGCATTTTCAGCTAGTTTTTGTACTCCATCTCCTAATTCTTTACTAGAATCACTTAACTGGCCTATTCCTGAATCTAAATCAATGAAATGTGTATTAAATTCCTTTTGTCCATCAAGTAATGTTACTGTACCATCTGATAACTGTTGACTTGCATCATTTAATTCATTTACTCCATCTCTTAAATCATCTAAAGATTTAGCTTCTTTTAAATCATCTAATAAAGACAAATCAGGAGTAGCTGTAATCATTATTGGTCCCATTTCAAAGTCTGTAACATCTGAAGTTATTTCAAGTGACTCTTCTAATTCTAGGTCTATATCATAATCCTCTGATAACCCATCAAAATCTAAACTTTCTTTTAATCCTGGTACAGCTACAAATGTAATAACTTGATTGTTACCATCAGAAACAATTTCTCCTGAATTAACTTTTACATTTTTAAATGTATCTAGTGGTAAATCAATAACTGCTGCTGTTGTAAATGGTGTATAAACTGTTTTTTCTTTACCATTTATGTTTACTACTTGTTTTTCTTTATTTATTAAGTCAACTTTGATCTTAACTTCACCAGATTTTCCAGCTAATTCTTGTGCATCTATTTCATTTCCATCAAGATAATATTTAACTGATACTTCCAAAGGTAACTCTTTTTCTACATCTCCACGATAGTAAACATCTCCGCTATCACTTTTCCAAAGAAGAGTTTCGCCTTGCGCCTCAGGAACATTATCACCTTTCAAATTTTCAATGTTTTGAAGTATACTTTTATCTTTAATTTCTACCCCTGACTCATCACTATGCAACCAATCACTTACTATCTCATCAGTAACATCACCTTTAGAATCTAAAGTAACATATACTGTTTCATCCTTTTTAACTAAGTTATCGCCAAGTGCAATATTTGAACTCATAAAAGTTGCCAATACCACAATACATAAAACTCTTTTTGACATACAATTTTTTTTCATACATAATTCCTCCTATAATATAAAAACAATAACTGACTTTTAGTCATAAATTATTCGCTACAAATTATTATATACCAAAATGACTATTAGTCAATATTGCTTTATATTTTTCATCCTTCTATTTGTTAATATTTCTTTGCAAAATTATTGAACTGGTGAATATCTATCCAATGTAAACATTTCCTTTTTTTATAACTATCTATCTAATTCTATTATAGTAAATTATCACTTATATCCTTAATTTTTCATCGATTTTCTCTTTATTACTTCATAAATAATTAATGGCACTCTAAAATCTATTAATAAAAATTTAACATTTATAATATAAAGAAAAATAGCCCTTCCCATCCAATAAAAAAGGCAGCGAAGCTGCTTCACTAGGGAACCTTAGGTTCCCTTTGACGACGCTAACGCGTCTGAGCACCCTCCTGAAAGAAGCGGGGAATACTATATAAACTGTACCCCTTCATTTTTTGTTATATAGGAAAAAAGTAACTTTCCTATATAACAAAAAAAATAGAGTTAAAACAAATTGTTTTAACTCTACTCAAAATTTCATCATAATTTAATATTCAATCATTAATCTAACAGTTTTATACAATATAGGCTTCATTTCTTCAATATCATACGGCTCTTTATTTATTATTGAATTATAGCTTATTGAACTTGTAAGCTCAAGAGCAGTAAAAAATATCTTAATAGCTTCTTTTTCATCTTTACCCTTTTCTTTTAAATAATATATAAATACATCAAACATTTCATGTATCTCTTTGGCACTCTCTGTATAATTATCATTAAGTATCTTTTTAAAGAAACCCCATGTTAAATTTTTATGTATTAGCTTCAATACCGTTTTATTTTTATCTAAATAATCTATAATATTATCTAAAAAAAGTATTAGTTGTTCTGCATCTAACTTCTCTTTATCCTTTGCTTCATATTTAACTCTATCCATTGCTTGTTTCAATACAGCACTACTTTTATTTAATACAATTCTATCTACAATGTCATATTTATTTTTAAAATATAAATAAAAAGTCCCTTTAGCTACACCTGCTTTTTTTACAATATCATCTATGGCGGTCTCATTGATGCCTTTTGTAGTGAATAGCTCATATGCCGCTTCTAATAGATTTTTTCTTTTTAAATTCTTTTTCTGTTCAGCCTTTCCTATATCAGCTTTTCCCATACAACCCTCTCCACCTTTGACTATACGTCATTATTTCTATGTTATAATAATACATTCTTTCATAGAAATAATCAAATAGCTTTTTTATCTTTGCCCTAATTTTAAATTAGGAACTGCATTAAGGTCAAATGAAGATTTTTTACCTTTTTCAAATTCAAAATATGCAGCACTTCCTATCATTGCCGCATTATCAGTACATAAAATATGCTCTGGGAAAAGAACATTAATGCCATTTTTCTCTGCTTCTATCTTCATAGTTTCTCTTAATGTAGTATTCGCTGCAACTCCTCCAGCTATAGCTATTTTATCTACACCTTTTATTTTACATGCTTTCATTGCATTTTCTACTAAATTACTAACAACTGCTTGTTGAAAAGAAGCAGCTATATCCTCTTTAATTATTTCTTCCCCTTTCATTTTAGCTTTATTCAAATAATTAAGTACAGCTGATTTTGTACCGCTAAAAGAAAAATCTAAAGAATCCTTTTCATGAAAATTGGGTCTAGTAAATTTGTAAGCATTAGGATTTCCTTGTTTTGAAATTTTATCTATTTTAGGTCCCCCTGGATATCCTAATCCAACAGCTCTAGCCACTTTGTCAAAAGCTTCTCCTGCTGCATCATCTCTTGTCTGTCCTAATACATCAAATTCTCCATAATCCTTCATATATACAATAAAAGTATGCCCTCCTGATACAACCAAACATATAAATGGAGGTTCTAAATCCGGATACTGAATGAAATTTGAACTTATATGGCCTTCTATATGATTAACTCCTATTAAAGGTTTATTTAACGAATAAGCTAAACCTTTAGCATATTGAAGCCCTACAAGTAGTGCCCCTACTAAACCTGGTCCATATGTAACACCAATTGCATCTATGTCATCCAAACTAAGTCCAGCTTCCAAAATTGCTTCATTAACTACTTTACTAACTACTTCAATATGTTTTCTAGAAGCAACTTCTGGTACAACTCCTCCAAAAAGTTTATGTATATCTATCTGTGAAGCTATTACATTAGATAGTACTTTTCTTCCATTAACTACAACAGCTGCGGCTGTTTCATCACAACTTGATTCAATTGCTAAAATTTTTATATCTTTCTCCATTAATTCACCAACTTTTCTATATTCAGATTAATTATATTTTATTTTATCTTAACTTGTCAAATATATATAAATCACTGGTGACAGTAACCTTTAAGATTTGTTATAATCATAATAGATTAGAAAGGAATTTAATATGAAAAATTATGCTAGAATAGTTGTTAAAGGATCCCCCATAACTAAATCAAATTTTAAATTATCAAATAAATCAGGACGAAGTATTTTGCCTTATGCATCTGGCAAATACCATGATAGGTATGCAATTTATGAAGAACAAATAGCCTTTGAGGCTAGATGCCAAAATCCCAATATTATTTTAACTCAATCTTTAATTGCAATATTAAAAGTATACTATAAAAGTGAAAAAAGACATCCTGATACAACTAATATTCCCAAAAGTATTTTTGATGGAATAGAAAAAAGTGGTTTAATTATCAATGATGCTCAGATAAGAAGACTCGTGATTGAAGAATATTACGATAAAGAAAACCCAAGATTCGAACTAGAGCTTTTTGGTGAAAGTGACTACAATCTAACCTTTGGAATCAAAAAAAATAGTGTCCCTAAAGCTAAAATAGATTATGAACCTCCTGCAAATAAAAAATCTTCTACCTCAAAACCTAAAAAGACAACCACTTCAGCAGACAAAGGCTGCTGTGAAATATGCGGAAAATTTTTAAATAGTTCCAATACAATTTCTGCAAATAAGGGACAGACTTTAATATGTAAAGATTGTTTTGAGAAACTGTTTTAAAACCAAATGCACAATGCACAATGTACAATTAAGGATGATTCTCTTCGTTCCTCAGAGAATCTTAATTTAATTTAAAGAATTCAGAATAATATAGAAGTTAACCTCCGTTACAAACTGTACATTGCAAATTGAACATTAATACATTGAAACATTAATACAAAGATTAAAACAAATTTGTGATTGGCAACAATTGCACTCTATACATTAAAAATCAGACATTATCATTAAAATACAGTAAATAAAGCAGTAGCTCAATTTGTGTAAAAACAAACCCAGCTACTGCTCTTTATTTTAATCTTTTGTCTTTTATTGATTTTATTGATTTTATTGATTTTATTGATTTTATTGATTTTATTGATTCAAGAAATTATTTAGCTTCGCTAAATAATTTTCTCATTAATTGTGCATTGTGCATTGTGCATTGTGCATTGTGCATTGTGCATTGTGTTTCTATTGTACTTTTTTAATACATCTTGTAGCAACAATATTAACGCCAGTACCAGCTACATCTTCTACAATTATATCTCCTTCTTTAACAGGCGCTTCTACAGCAAGTTCCTTTAA
>DAOUPR010000132.1 GCA_030626065.1 Clostridium sp.
CTTCCACTAAGTGCTGTTAAAGAACAAAATCCTGCAACTGAAAGTGGGGTTATCGATGCCTCTGCTCCACCAGCAATTATCGCATCAGCTTCTCCATTTCTTACTTTATGAAAGGCCTCACCAATAGAATGTGTACCTGTAGCACAGGCTGTAGTAATACTAGTACAGATTCCCTTTGCATTAAATCTTATAGCTATATTACCCGCTGCCATATTTCCAATTATCATAGGAATTAAAAATGGTGATACTCTCCTAGGACCTTTTTCTTCTAATTTTTTATGTTGTTCTTCTATTGTAGATATTCCACCAATTCCTGAGCCTATAATAACTCCAAATCTTTCACTATCTATATTATCCACATGGATTCCAGCATCCTTAACAGCTTCATCTGCTGCAACTATACCAAATTGACTAAATCTATCCATTCTTTTAGCTTCTTTTTTATCCATATATTTTGATGGGTCAAATTGTTTAACCTCTGCGGCTAATTTAGCTTTAAAATCAGTAGCATCAAAAGCTTTTATTTCCTCTATACCACATGTACCATTCTTTATATTATTCCAAAAATTCTCTACATCATTTCCAATAGGAGTTACTGCTCCCATCCCTGTAATTACTACTCTATTTCCCATAATATCCTCCTTTAAAATGCCATACCACCATCTACACTTATTACTTGACCAGTTATATATTCTCCCATTGGTGAAGCTAGAAAATACACTGTATCTGCTACATTATCTACAGTTCCTAATTTTCTAAGAGCAATATTTTGTTTTATTGTATCTTTAACTTTATCTGATAATTTTTTTGTCATATCAGTATCTATAAATCCTGGAGCTACTGCATTTACAGTAATTCCTCTTGATCCAATTTCTTTTGCAAGAGATTTTGTCATACCAATAACACCTGCTTTTGACGCTGCATAATTTACCTGCCCTGCATTTCCCAAAACACCAACAACTGAAGATATATTTATTATTCTTCCACTTCTTTGTTTCATCATTATTGGAACTACATGTCTTAAGCAATTATAAGCACCTTTTAAATTTACATTTATAACACTATCAAACTCTTCTTCTTTCATTCTCATTAATAATCCGTCTTTTGTAATACCTGCATTATTAACTAAAATATCTACGGAACCAAATTTTTTCTTAGCTTCTTTTATAAGAAATTCTGCTTCATCATATTTGCTAACATCAGCTTTTACTAATAATGCTTCAACTCCAAGCTTCTCTATTTCATTACAAAGAATTTCTGCTTCTTCTTTACTACTTCTATAATTAACTACTATATTAGCTTCCTTCTCTGCAAGTTTTAAAGCAATAGCTCTACCTATACCTCTACTTGCCCCTGTTATAATTGCTGTTTTATTTTTCAATATGACTCTCCTTTAAGAGCAATGCACAATTCACAATGCACAATGCACAATTAATGATGATTTCCTCATTCTTCGGAAATCTTTAACTTTAGTAGTCGATTTTGCGTAGCAAAATCATCCTTCACTTCACACTTCACACTTCACATTTCACTCTTCACACTATTATTAAAATAAAAATCCATATATTTAGCATTTCACTTTTAATAACTTATACTCATATTTTTTTCTATGTTATAAAATTATACTTTGTCTCTCAAAAACTTTGATTATCAAAGTATATACGTAAAAAATATATGAATTATTTTTTTCTATTCTGTTATAGTCTTAAAATACTCTATTGTTTTGTTTAATGAAGCAATGTCTTCAACGTTTAGTAGTTTCACTTTTCTATTTACTTTTTTAACAAATCCTCTTAAAGCTTTTCCTGGACCTATTTCAATAAAAGTATCTACTCCATCATTAATCATTGTTCTAATAGTTCTTTCCCACTTCACTGGGCTCATTACTTGATTTCTTAATATATCTTTTATTTCATTTTTATGATTTATATAATCACCTGTTAAATTAGTAATGACAGGTGTATTTAGGCTATTTAATTCTATTTTTTCTAGTTCAGCAAATAATTTATCTGAAGCTTCTTTTAACATTCTTGTATGAAATGGTCCACTTACTGGAAGAGGTATTACCTTTTTAGCTCCTAGCTCTTCACATTTTTCACTAGCTAATTTCAAAGCTTCATTTTCTCCTGCTATAACTATTTGTCCCGGGCAATTAAAATTTGCCGGTTGAACTATTCCTTTTTGAGATCCAAATTTGCAGGCCTCTTTTATTTCTTCTTCATTTAAACCTAATACTGCAGCCATTCCCCCAACCTCTTGAGGAACTGCATCCTGCATAAATCTACCTCTTTTTTTAACTAGAACAATGGCATCTTCAAAGCTCATTACCCCTGAATATACAAGTGCTGTGTATTCTCCAAGACTTAATCCTGCTACAATATCAGCTTTAATACCACTTACTTCTAAAGCCTTTACAGCTGCAATACTTGTAGCCAATATAGCTGGTTGTGTGTTTTCGGTTTTATTTAATTCTTCTTTTTTTCCATCAAAACAAATATCACTAATAGAAAATCCTATTTCTTTATCGCCTAAATCAAATATTTCTTTCGCTTTATTATTATTATCATATAATTCCTTGCCCATACCAACGTATTGAGCACCTTGCCCAGGAAATATAAAAGCAACTTTACCCATATATAATCCTCCATTACTTTTTGTAGTTCACAGTTCACAGTTCACAGTTCACAGTTCACAGTTCACAGTTCACAGTTCACAGTTCACAGTTATATTTTATAGTTTGTAGTTATAGCTCACAACTAATTTTACTCATTGTTTCAATTATTTGTTTTGCTTCACTGAACATTTCTTCAATTATTTCAGCACAACTCTGTTCTTTTTTTATCATTCCTGCTATTTGACCTGCCATAACAGAACCTAAATCTACATTACCTTCTTTAGCAGCAATTCTTAATGAACCTGCTCCTAGTTCGCCTAGTTTTTCTAGGTCCGCTCCTGATTTTTCCAATTCTTTAAATTGTCTACTTAATTTATTTCTTAATACTCTTACTGGATGCCCTGTTGTCCTTGCAGTTACTACAGAATCTATATCCTTGGCTTTCAAAACTTTATTTTTATAGTTTTGATGTACTGTACATTCATTAGCAACTAAAAATCTAGTTCCTACTTGTACTCCACTTGCACCAAGCATTAACGTAGCTGCAACTCCTCTGCCATCACCTATACCACCAGCTGCAATAACTGGGATATTAACCGCATCTACAACCTGTGGAAGAAGTGTCATAGTAGTAATCTCTCCAACATGACCACCTGCTTCTCCTCCTTCAGCTATTACCGCATCTGCTCCCATTCTTTCCATTCTTCTTGCTAGTGCTACTGATGCAACTACAGGAATAACCGTTATCCCGTTTTCTTTCCACATATTCATATACTTACCTGGGCTACCAGCTCCAGTAGTTATAACTTTTACTCCTTCTTCTACTACTAAATGAGCTATTTCCTCTGCGTTATCACTTAACAACATTATATTGACTCCAAAAGGTTTGTCTGTAAGTTCTTTTGCTTTTCTTATTTCTTCACGTACATATTCTACAGGTGCATTTGCTGCTGCTATTAACCCTATTCCTCCTGCATTCGATACAGCAGAAGCTAATGAACTATCTGCTATCCATGCCATACCACCTTGAATAATTGGATATTTCACTCCTATTTTTTTAAACAAATCAAATTTACTCATATACATCTCCTCTAGAAAACAAGACTGAAGGATATCCAACAGTCTCCAATTTTTTATTAAATTATCTCTTAGTTTAATTTACCGTTTATATATACAACTAAATCTTCAACTTTTTTCATATTTTCCAAATCTTCTGTTGGTATTTCAATTTCAAATTCTTCTTCAAGTTCCATAACAATTTCGAAAATATCCAAAGAATCTATTCCTAGATCTCCTTCAAATGTAGAAGAAATTTCTATCTTTTCTACCTCAATATCAACTTGCTCTGCAA
The DNA here is from genome assembly GCA_030626065.1 of Clostridium sp. Lineage (GTDB taxonomy): Bacteria > Bacillota > Clostridia > Clostridiales > Clostridiaceae > Clostridium_AF. The sequence goes on from DAOUPR010000132.1 coordinate 3,966, forward strand.
TAACATTTTTTATTCTATCAAAAGTCATTTTTAAATCCTCCTATATGTTTTAATTATTGGCTATGTTTTAAAGAATTGTTGATTTATAAAGTATTATTTCTATTAATAGTTACTCTTTAAAAGATAATTTGCAATGATCAAATTGCAAATTGCTAATTGCAAATTTGTTTTATACTAACGCTATCACTTAAAAGACTTTATAAATATCAACAACATCTCAAAACATACCTTTATATGTAACTTAATTATTAAACCATCTTATTAATTGAGCTCCATATGTTAATCCAGCTCCGAAACCCACTAAAATAATTAAATCTCCATCCTTTAGCAAATCATTTCTTACCATTTCATCTAAAGCCAAAGGAATGCTAGCTCCTGAAGTATTTCCGTATTTATCTAAATTCACAAAAAACTTATTCTTATCAATTTTTAATTTTTTAGCTGAAGTTTCAATTATTTTTAAATTGGCCTGATGTGGCACGATATGTTTCACTTCATCTATTAATATATTTTCTCTTTGAAGTACCTTTTCTATACATTCAACAATGATTCTTACCGCAAATTTATATATTTCTCCACCATTCATACTAATGTAACTTTCTTTATTTTCAACTTCTTTTACAAAAGTATTTCTATGTGTAATAGCAGGAAGAATAAGATTTTTATAGCCTTTACCATATGAACCGGTATATGATGCTAAAAGCCCTTTTTTTTCGCTTCTTTTCAATAAAGCTGCCCCCGCACCATCAGCAAATAAAACACAAGTTTTTCTATCTTGCCAATCAACTACTTTTGATAAAGTTTCTGCACCAATGACTAATGCAGTCTCAAATTGACCTGTCTTTAAAAACTGTTCTGCAGTATTAAGTCCAAAAATAAAACCTGTACATGCAGCACTCAAATCAAAACATGTAGCTTTTGTTGCACCTATTTCACTTTGAACAATACACGCAGTAGATGGAAAAAAATAATCTGGAGTCGCTGTTGCAACAATTATCAAATCAATTTCTTCACTTTTAATATTTGAACTATTTAAAGCATTAATAGCTGCTTTTGTTGCTAAAGTTGCTGTTGTATCTTTAACTGCTATTCGTCTTTCTTTTATTCCAGTTCTCTCACTTATCCATTCATCACTTGTTTCAACTATTTTTGATAAGTCTTTATTAGTCATAATGTTATCAGGAGCATAACTTCCTGTACTTATTACCTCAACATTAAACATATCTTCATTCCTTTAAACTATTTTTTTAAACCATAATTTGTTTTAAAATATTTGTTTAATTTTTTCAAAGACTCTGCTAAAACTACTTCTTCGTCTTCTGATAAACCTTCAATAGTATGTTTAATCATATCTAAATGAAATTTCTCATGTATCCTATATGCTAGTTTACCCTTTTGGGTCAGTTTTATTTTAACAACTCTTCTGTCCTTATCATCTCTTTCTCGAGACACATACCCTTTTCTTACAAGATTGTTTATAGCCGTAGTTAATGTTCCTACTGTTATATCTAAATCTTTTGCTACCTCAGACATAGTTCTTGATTCATACATTCCCACAGCTTCTATTGTGTGTATCTCAGTGATTGATATATCATTTAATGGTTCCTCTTTAATAGCTCTCTCTTCTATCACCAATATATCATTAAATATTTCAATTAATAGTTCATTTAAAACTGAATTTATAGATTTATCCATACTAACACTCTTTTCAAATAGTTATTTGTTTTGCTCATCAAATATTTTGATAATCAAAGTATATATTAATATTTTATGACTGTCAACCTATAAACCTATTTTTAACTACTTATTCTAAAACATAGAGTGCAGAGTGCAGCGATGGATGATTTCCTCATTCTTGGGAAGTCTTTAAATTAAGTTTCTTAGTGGATACCCTATACCTCAATTGAGTAAAGATATTACTTCTGTTATAATAAAATACACACTACAATTAGAAAGGAAAATATATGAATACTTTTGTTTTTAAGAATAAAACCAATAGTTACACTTATTTAAGTAATATTTTTATAGATAAATATATGGCAGATGCACCAGGTGAATATGTTAAAGTATATTTACTTGCACTAAGGCATTGTACCTCAGGTGAACCTGGTATTAGTTCTCTTGAAATGGCAAATATACTTAATTTATTAGAATCAGATATAATGAAAGCTTGGACCTATTGGAGTCAAAAGAACATTATTTCTTTTACTACAAAAGATTCCTATGGCAATTATACCTTGGAGTTTAAAGAACTCTATGGCACCGATTCTACTCCTGATTCAAATATCTTACATGAGCTAAATGAAAATTCTACACAAGAAATGTTTAAGGAAATAGAGCAAATGCTTGGTAGAACTCTATCAAATAAAGAATTATCTATGTATTTAAGTTGGAAAAGCGACTATTCTTTTTCTCCAGAAATGATACTAGTATTAATTGAATATTGTTTATCAAAAGGCAAAAATGATTACAGATACTTTGAAAAAGTTGCAATTGCATGGCATGATGCTAAAATATCTACTGTAGATGAAGTACAATCTTTCATTAAAAAGAACGAAGACAAATGGATAAATATTAGAAAAGTTTTAAAATATCTAGGAATGAATGGTAATGAAGTAATGAAGCCTCAAGAAAAAATGTTAGATAAGTGGCTAACGGTTTATAACTTTCCTTTAGAAATTATTTACAAAGCATGTGACATTTGCTTTGAAAGATTAAATAAGTCTGAATTTAAATATATAGATGCTATCTTAACTAGCTGGTATAAGGAAAATATTAAGACACTTGGAGACATAGAAATTCGAGATAGAAAACGAGCAAAGAATAAAGCTTCTCAGAGCTATACTAAAAATAGTTATACTAAAAATGACCCTTTCATTAATAGAGAACAAAAACAATATGATTTAGATAAAATTGAGAAAACCTTATTAGGATGGGATGAAAATGATTAAAGGCTATCAAAGCGAAATATTGAAAATTTATGAAAAAATAAGATTTGAAAACGAACACGAGCATAAAAGAAGAAGAGAAGAAATCGAAAAGAAGTTGCCTTCTGTAATGAATTTGGAAAGAGAAATAAATAGACTATGTATTAAACTAGCTTTAAATAATTTAAAGACAGAAAAAGAAAAAGATACTTCTTTAGAGTTAATAAAAGAAAAAATCACTGACCTTAAGATGAGAAAATTTGAATTGCTTGTATCAAATAATTATGATAGTGACTATTTAAAACCTATTTTCACTTGTGAAAAATGTAAAGATACTGGTTTTATTGGACCCACTAAATGTTCTTGTTATAATCAAAAATTAGTATATGTTTATTATAAAAACTCTGAATTAGAAAAAATTCTTACCAAAGAGAACTTTGATAATTTTAAATTCTCTTATTTCTCTAATTTAACAAATGAAAAGTTTCGTATTAGTCCTCAAAAGAATATTCAAGAAATTTCTAAAAAAGCTATGTATTACGTACAAAGTTTTAATTCTTCAAACGAGAACTTGCTTTTTTATGGAACACCAGGGACTGGTAAAACCTTTCTAAGTCACTGTATTGCAAGAGAATTACTTAATCAAGGGCACTTTGTTCTTTATAAAACAGCCCAAAACCTATTTGAAGATTTAAAAGAAATTAGATTATCTAACAATAGAAAACTTGAAGATCTTTTAATTAATTGCGATTTATTAATAATAGATGACCTTGGAACTGAACATATAAATAATTTTACTAGAACAGATTTATTTAATTTAATTAATAAAAAACTTCTACTAAAGAAAAAAATGTTGATATCCACTAATTACTCATTAAATGATTTAAGTTCTTATTACTCTGACAGAATTATTTCTAGGCTACTCGGTAATTTTACTATTTTTAGATTTTATGGAGATGATTTAAGAATTAAATTAAATATGGAAAAACAGAAAAAATAGAGACTGCCAAAAGCAGTCTCTATTTTAAATAATATCAATATTATTGGTGCTGATACTAGGAATTGAACCCAGAACCTACTGATTACAAGTCAGTTGCTCTACCAATTGAGCTATATCAGCATAAATAATTCATACGTATTACAAATATATATGTAATATGGCGACCCAGAAGGGATTCGAACCCTCGACCTCCGGCGTGACAGGCCGGCACTCTAACCAACTGAGCCACTGGGCCTCATTAATTTAGATATTATTTCATGGTGGGCACAACAGGGCTCGAACCTGTGACCCCCTGCTTGTAAGGCAGGTGCTCTCCCAGCTGAGCTATGCGCCC
>DAOUPR010000063.1 GCA_030626065.1 Clostridium sp.
CCTTGAATGTTTCTTACAGATTTATAAACATTCTCGTTTGATTCAGCAACAACGATTAAAGGTTTTTTCACTTTTAGCGCCTCTATCATAGCTATCATTTCTTTAGTCTTTGGAGTTTCAACTGTTAATTCATCTAATACTATCATTAAGTTATCTGCAACTTTGCTAGATAATACTGATTTCATAGCAGTTCTTCTCATAGACTTTGGAGTCAATGTTCTATAACTTCTTGGTTTTGGTGCAAATACAACTCCACCGTGTATCCATTGTGGTGCTCTTGTAGAACCTTGTCTTGCTCTACCAGTTCCTTTTTGTCTCCAAGGCTTCTTTCCACCTCCAGAAACTTCAGATCTAGTTTTAGTTGATTGATTTCCTTGTCTTTTATTTGCTAATTGAGCAACTACTACTTGATGTACAGCGTGTTCTTTTATTTCAGCTGCAAATACAGTTTCATTTAACTCAACTTCACCAACTTTACTTCCTTGTTTGTTTAATAAATCTAATACTGGCATCGTATGTCCTCCTTTCTAAGAATCTCTAAGCTTTTACAGAATCTCTTATAACAACGTAACCTCTTTTAGGTCCAGGTATTCCGCCTTTAATTAGAATTAAGTTCTTTTCAGGCATAACTTTAACTACTTCTAAGTTTAATACAGTTGTGTTTCTTGCGCCCATATGTCCTGGCATTCTTTTGTTCTTAAATGTTCTTGATGGATCAGATGCAGCACCCATAGATCCTACTACTCTGTGAGATTTAGAACCGTGTGACATAGGTCCTCTATGCATATTCCATCTTTTAATTGTTCCTTGGAAGCCTTTTCCTTTAGATACTCCAGAAACATCAATTTTATCTCCAGCTACAAAAACGTCAGCTTTAATTTCGCTACCTATTTCATAAGAATCAACATCATCTAATTTAAATTCTTTAATGATTCTTTTAGGTGAAACTCCTGCTTTATCAAATTGACCTTTAACTGGCTTAGTAACTAATTTTTCTCTAATATCTTCATATCCTACTTTAACTGAGCTATATCCATCATTATCTACTGATTTCTTTTGGATAATTGCGCAAGGACCTGCTGATACTACAGTAACAGGCACTACTTTGCCTTCCTCAGTAAATATTTGAGTCATACCTAGTTTTCTACCTATAATTGCTTTTTTCATTCTTGCACCTCCCTATTTATTAGCGGACCATAATAATGATCATAATAAACATTTTACGTTAATTATAGTTTGATTTCTATATCTACCCCTGCAGGTAAATCTAGTCTCATCAATGCATCTACAGTCTTTGGTGAAGGACTTAAGATATCGATAAGTCTTTTGTGTGTTCTGATTTCAAACTGTTCCCTAGAATCTTTGTATTTGTGTGTTGCTCTTAAGATTGTAATAACATCTTTTTCAGTTGGTAACGGTACTGGACCAGCAACTTTTGCTCCAGTGTTTTTAGCAGTCTCTACGATTTTTTCAGCTGAACGATCTAATATATTATGATCAAACGCTTTTAATCTAATTCTGATTTTTTGACTTGCCATTGATTATTCCCTCCTTTTCGTACTCTTCTAAAATATCTAATTCGGTACTCATGTAAACTTAACCGGGTGTTTCTTATTTGAATCGTAACACCTTCGCATTTGTACCGATCGCTTGATTTAAAATCAAACTTGCTCAACAAGAATTACCGGGTAAGCCCGCAACCTCTTGTATCTACGCCATTCCATATCACAACTCTTATATTGTAATACATTTTAACTTTCATTGCAAGAGAAATTTTATTTTTTTTTTAATAAATACAAATTAACTCATTATTGTACTATTTTCTTAATTAAAGATCATTTAACATCAATATATATACACACAACTGAACATAATTTTCTCATTTTTAAAAAAACTTTTTTTAAAATATTTTCTCATTATAAATAGTTTATAAATCAAGAATAAATTTTCGAAAAATAAATCTAACTATTTCAAAAACAAATTACACTACCTAAAAACCAATTCTTCTCCCCTTTACATGCATAAAAAAAGACCAGGCATTCGCCTAGTCTTTTTTATACACATGTCTTAATATTACTCTATTATAGTAGTAACAACACCAGAACCTACAGTTCTTCCACCTTCTCTGATGGCGAATCTTAAGTTATCTTCCATTGCTACTGACATTATTAATTCTACTGTCATATCTATGTGATCACCAGGCATTACCATTTCTGTTCCTTCTGGTAAGTTGATTGATCCTGTTACGTCAGTTGTTCTGAAATAAAATTGTGGTCTGTATCCATTAAAAAATGGTGTGTGTCTTCCACCCTCTTCTTTTTTAAGTACATATACTTGACCTACAAACTTTTTATGTGGTGTTACTGAACCTGGTTTAGAAAGTACTTGACCTCTTTCTATATCAGCTCTTTGAACTCCTCTTAATAATGCTCCGATGTTATCTCCTGCCATTGCTTCATCTAACATCTTTCTGAACATTTCTACACCTGTACATGTAGTTTTTCTTGTTTCTTCTTGTATTCCAACGATTTCTACTTCGTCTCCTACATGTAATATTCCTCTTTCTAATCTTCCTGTTGCAACTGTTCCTCTACCTGTGATTGTGAATACATCCTCTACAGGCATTAAGAATGGTTGGTCAGTAGCTCTTTCTGGAGTTGGGATAAACTCATCTACTGCTGACATTAATTCTTGTATACATTGAGTTTTTTCTGGGTTTTCTAAGTTTTCTATTACTTCTAGAGCTGATCCAGTGATTACTGGGCACTCATCTCCATCAAATCCATACTCACTTAATAATTCTCTTACTTCCATTTCAACTAACTCTAATAACTCTTCGTCATCTACTTGGTCAGCTTTGTTTAAGAATACTACTATATGGTTAACACCAACTCTTGATGCAAGTAGTATGTGTTCTCTTGTTTGTGGCATTGGACCATCTGCTGCTGATACAACTAAGATAGCTCCATCCATTTGTGCTGCTCCTGTAATCATGTTCTTTACATAGTCAGCGTGTCCAGGACAATCAACGTGTGCATAGTGTCTTGCATCTGTTTCATACTCAACGTGTGCTGTATTGATTGTGATTCCTCTTTCTCTTTCTTCTGGTGCTTTGTCAATCTCTGCATAGTTTTGTGCTTCTGCTTTACCATCTTTAGCTAACACCAATGTGATTGCTGCTGTTAATGTTGTCTTACCATGGTCAACGTGACCTATTGTTCCGATATTTACATGTGGTTTTGTTCTTTCAAACTTTTCTCTTGCCATAATAATATCCTCCTAACTTTCTATAAAGTTTATTTTTTAGACCCGTTTTCGTAAACTCACCCACGTGTATGCAATTTAAATTGCACGTGAATTTGGAGCCCACGACCGGGCTTGAACCGGCGACCTCCACCTTACCAAGGTGACGCTCTGCCTGCTGAGCTACATGGGCACAATTCTACTTAAAGCAGGAAACGGATCTTCAACCTACTCTTTTGAATAAAGTAAACCAAGTACAAATTCACTATTATTTCAAAATGTGCCTTCAGCTATATACCAATTATAAATTTTACTATTTTAAAATTTCTTTGTCAATATTTTTTATTCTTTATTTAAACATTTTTCTAATTTTCTTTTAACTCTTTGGAGAGCATTGTCGATAGATTTAGCTTGTCTATCTAAATCACAAGCAATTTCTTGATATGATTTGCCCTGTAAATAGTACCCTAAAACTTCTAATTCCAAGCTTGATAATGATTTCATAATTTCCTTTTCAATTTTAGAAACTTCTTCTCTACTTATTATTAGTTCTTCAGGGTCAGATATTTTAACTGTAGCCAAAACATCTAATAATGTTCTATCTGATTCTTCATCATATATAGGTTTATTTAACGAAACATATGTATTCAAAGGTATATGTTTTTGTCTTGTAGCCGTTTTAATTGCTGTAATTATTTGTCTTGTAATACATAACTCTGCAAAAGCCTTAAAAGAACTCAACTTATCCGTTCTAAAGTCTCTTATAGCTTTATATAGCCCTATCATCCCCTCTTGATATATATCTTCTTTATCGGCTCCAATTAAGAAATACGACTTAGATTTAGCTTTAACAAAATTCTTATACTTATTAATCAAATACTCCTCCGCATAATCATCCCCATTTTGTGCTTCCATTGCAATTTCTTCATCAGGCATATTATCATAGTTCTGACTTACTGAAGTATGTTTATCATCTTTTTCATTAAGATTTTCTGATTTTTGAGACAAAATATCTCCTCCAAGCACATTATACAGATTATAAAAATTACCATTTTTATATAATAATTATACATTGTTGGTAATTAAGTAGTCAAGAAATTATTTGCTTCTTCTTATTTTTTCTAGTTTTTTCGCTATTTCACTATCAATTCTTTCATGAAGAAAATTTTTATTTTTTGATACATTATTTTTTGTCTGTTTTTTTATAATTTTCTTAGTTTTGGATACTTCATGATAAAATTCTAAACTCGAAACTCTTGTAGCACCTCTCTGAAAAATCAACTGTTGTTCCAATGAATCGTTAGTTACCACGCTAACATCCACTTTTCTACCAATCTTATTAATGTATTTTTCAATAAAACTGTCTGCTGTTTCGCCTTCTTTAGTAAATACAACATATACACCGCCAATTTTATCAACCTTTTCTAAACTGCCGTGAACGAGATGAGCATCAAAAACTATAAACATTTTTACACCCTTATACGATGAATAATCTTGAAGATTATCTATCAATTCAGTTCTTGCAATTTCAAAACTGAAATCCTTGGTTTTATTTAGATTCGGCCAACTGTTTATAACATTGTACCCATCTACAAACACATACTTCATTTTTTTCAGCCCCTATTTTTCAAGTTTTTGCTTAAGAACCTCATACATCATTATACCCGCTGCAACTGAAGCATTTAATGATGTAATTTCACCTGCCATAGGTATTTTTACTAATTTATCACATTTAGATTTAGTCAATTTAGATATTCCTTTACCTTCACTTCCGATAACTAACGCAATTGGTCCAGTCAAATTAGCTTCATAACAATATTCTTCACCTACCATATCAGCTCCAAATACCCACAAACCTCTATCTTTCAAATTATCAATAGCTGCATTTATATTCGCTACTTTAGCTATTTTCATATGTTCAACTGCTCCCACAGAAGTCTTATACACAGTTGATGTAACCCCTACATTCCTTCTCTTAGGAATTATAATTCCATGAGCCCCATTTATTTCTGCTGTTCTTATTATTGCGCCAAAATTATGTGGATCCTCTATTTCATCAAGGATAATAACAAATGGATCCTCTTGCTTTTTCTTTGCTTCTTCTATAATTTCTTCAATACCAAAATATTTATATGGTGTAGTTTGAAGAATAACTCCTTGATGTGCATCAGTCTGAGACATAAAATCCAGTTTTTTCCTTTCAACTTCTTTAATTACTATCCCTTTTTCCTTAGCAATAGCCCTTATTTTTGTAATAGAGCCACTTGCACTTCCTTTAGCTATGTATAATTGCTCCACTGTTTTTTCAGATTTTAAAGCTTCAATAACAGCATTTCTTCCTTCAATTAAGTCCTCTCTTAACTCTTTTGAAGAAACTTTTTCATTATTTTTACTTTTTTTATCAAAAGTTTTATCAAAGGATTTGCTCTTTTCGTAACTTTTTTCTCCTGTTTTGTTATTTCTAAAATTATTATTTTTATTATCTTTATTTTTATTATCTTTATTTTTATTATCTTTATTTCTATTATCTTTATTTCTATTATCTTTATTTCTATTATCTCTATTTCTATTAGCCATTATTTTTAACACTCTCTTTCCTAAGTTTACGTTTATTTTTTTTGAATTGTTACCTTTTTATTCATTTATTTCTTTGTATATTTTTCAAAATTATACCCAATACCCCTATACTCTTTATCTTCACTTGATTCTACCATAACCCAATTTTGATCTTCATCTAAATTAGGAAAATATTTATCTGCGAGGTATTTATTTTTTATTTTTGTAACATAAATCTCTTTACAATACGATAAAAATTGTTCATATATCATCTCTCCACCAATTATAAAAATATCATTTTCATTATATTTCTTCAATTGATCAAGTGTTTCATTAATTGAATTACAAATTATTAACCTGTCATCATTAAAAAGTTCATTTCTACTTAAAACTATATTAACTCTGTCTTTTAGGGGTGCTTTATTGGGCAAAGATTTAAATGTTTCTCTACCCATAACAACTACTTTGCCTATTGTTTTGTCCTTAAAAAACTTCATATCTTCAGGTATTCTTTGCAACAGTTCGCCATTGCATCCAATACCCCAATTCAAATCTACAGCAACTATAGCGTTCATAATTAATCTCCTCTTATATTACAGTCAGTTTAAAATCACCTTACACCATTATATTGCAACTGGTATTTTTTTCATTTGAGGTCCACTTTGATAATCTTCCAAAATAAAATCTTCAACTTTGAAATCATAAAAGTTCTTTACATTTGGATTTATCTTTAGCTTAGGCGCCTCATAAGTAGGCCTACTAATGAGTTCTTTAACTAAAGGAATATGTCTATCATATATATGTGCGTCAGCTATAACATGAACAAATTCTCCAACTTCCAATTCACTAACCTGAGCTAACATATGCACGAGTATTGCATATTGAGATACATTCCAGTTATTCGCTACCAAAACATCTTGTGACCTTTGATTTAATATAGCATTTAATTTATTCCCTGTAACATTAAAAGTCATACTATATGCACAAGGATATAAATTCATAGCATGTAAATCATCATGATTGTACATATTAACTATAATTCTTCTACTATATGGATTGTGTTTTAAATCATATATAACTCTATCAATTTGATCAAATTCACCTTCTTTGTATTTGTGCTTTTGACCTATTTGAAATCCATACGCCTTACCTATCGTTCCATTTTCATCAGCCCAGCTATCCCAAATACGGCTATTAAGATCTTTTATATTGTTAGATTTTTTTTGCCATATCCAAAGCATTTCATCTATTGCTGCTTTTATATTTGTTGGTCTTAATGTAAATACAGGAAACTCTTTTGAAAGATCATATCTATTCACAACACAAAACTTTTTAATTGTATGTGCTTCTGTTCCATCCTGCCATTTTGCTCTTATTACCTGTCCCTCTGATGATATTCCATTTTCTAAAATATCATTACACATATTTATAAATATATTATCTGCAGTACTCATAACAACCCTTCTTTCTTTAAATTATCCAATTTTGAATTAATCATTTTATTATATTCATATCTCTTTATCCTTGATAACTAAACCCATTATATCGTTCAATCGTTCTTCCTGTTCTGTTAAATAAAGATATCCAACAAGTGCTTCAAACCCAGTGGCTGCCTTATAATCTCTAACTGTTGCATTTTTAGGTATCGAACCCGACTTTGCATTCCTTGCTCTTTTAAAGATAGAAAGTTCTTCTTCAGATAATTCGTCCATTATCTTCAGCATAGCCTCTGATTGTGCACTTGCTTTCACAAAAGAAGTAGCCATTTTATGTAGTTTATTAACCGCAAATTCTCTTTTTTCATCAACTAAGTAAGTTCTTATAAACAAATCAAAAACTGTATCACCTATATAAGCTAAAACCAATGGATTCAAGAATTTCGCATCTTTTTTATCAAATTTTTCTTTAAATTTATTAAATTCCATTTTATTCTCCAACTATTTTTATTTTATTAATATATCAATATATAGAGTTTCCAATTTAACTATTTTTTTATACACACACTAAACTCGTAAGTTCGTGAAGATTTGAAACAAACACAAATCAAGTTTCATAGTGGATACTTTTATATACTAACTTTCATTATACTTTATTGTGCAATAGTTAATCAATAAATATTATAATTAGAATATTTATCAACATCATTCTTCTAAATATAGCCTTCTTTCATACACAACAAAAAAAGAGCACATACTTGCTCTTTTTTATTTGACTATTTTCCACCTTACACCTTGTGGTGTGTCTTCTAACACAATATTTTTTTCTTTAAGTATATCTCTGATCTCATCTGCTTTTGCCCAATTCTTTTCTTTTCTAGCTTTTTGTCTTTGTTCAATTAAATCTTCTATTTCATTATTTATCTCACATTTCGTTGACTCTTGTAGTAAAGTAAGTGGAGCTCCTAAATCTTTTATCAAACAAAGAATTTTATTTAATAATTCCTTTGAATTTGTTAAACCTACATTAGTATTAACGTCTTTTATCAAATCAAAGATGACCGAAATAGCATCAGCAGTATTAAAATCATCATCCATCTTACTAAGGAAATTTTCTCTATACTTTAATAATGAATTAAAATACGCAACTTCTTCTTCTTTTATTTTTTCTATTTCTGATTCTTGAATAAGATTTTCAATATTTGAAACTGCATTATAAAGTCTTTCAAGAGAAGCTTTAGCGCTTTCTAATAAATCTCGACTAAAATTCAAAGGAGTTCTATAATGAGCTGAAAGCATAAACAATCTTATTACCTCTGCATCATATTGTTGTAATATTTCTCTTGCAGTAAAGAAATTATTAAGAGATTTTGACATCTTTTTATTGTCTATATTTAAGAAAGCAGCATGCATCCAGTAGTTAGCAAAAGGCTTTCCACTTTTAGCTTCACTCTGTGCAATTTCATTTTCATGGTGAGGAAATTTCAAATCAACTCCACCCGCATGAATATCAATAGTATCTCCTAATAGCTTTCCAGCCATACATGAGCATTCAATATGCCAACCAGGTCTCCCCATTCCCCAAGGACTATTCCAAGCAGGTTCTTCTGGTTTTTGACTTTTCCATATTGCAAAATCTGTTGGGTTTTGCTTTCTTTCATCTACTTTTATTCTTGCTCCAGCTTGTAAATCTTCTAAACTCTGCCCTGATAATTTTCCGTATTGAGGGAATTTATTCGTACTAAAATAAACATCTCCATCTACTTCATATGCGTATCCTTTATCTTCTAATTCCTTTACAAACTTAATTATCTCACCTATATACTCTGTAGCTTTAGGATTAAAAGTTGCTCTTTTTATTTTCAAAGCATCTGCATCCTTATAGTACTCTTCAATGTATCTTTTCCCAAGTTGTTTTACTGTAATTCCTTCTCCATTTGCTTTCTTTATCATCTTATCATCAATATCTGTAAAGTTTTGAACATAATTTACTTTATACCCTTTATACTCTAAATATCTTCTAATAGTATCAAAAACTATAAAAGTCCTGGCATTTCCTATATGAAAAAAATTATAAACCGTAGGGCCGCAAACATACATATTTACTTCGCCCTTCTTTAAAGGTATAAACTCTTCCTTTTGTCTTGTTAATGAATTAAATATCTTCACTTTAAGACCTCCTCTAACCTAAAATATCTATCTCATACCCTCTATTTTTCAACTCATCCAATATACTGTATGATTGTTCTCTAGATTCTGTTTCTATTTCAAATGTTACAGTTGCATATTCTAATCCTTTTTCTTCCCATGTCTTTTCCTGCCTAACTTTAATAATATTAGCTCCTAGCGAACCTAGTGTAGTTATAAAACATCCTAATTCCCCTACTTTATCTCTAATATCAACATTAAAGCTAATTCGTCTTTTAGTTAAAATTAACTGCCTATCGATTATCTTAGAAACCATTGCTATATCTACATTTCCACCACTTATCAGCGACACTACCTTTTTACCTCTATAGTTCACCTTACCTGAAAGTAATGCTGCTAAAGAAACTGCTCCTGCACCTTCTGCCATAAGCTTTCCTCTCTCCAATAAAATATAGATAGCCTGCGCAATATCATCTTCTGAAACAGTTACAATTTCATCCACATAATTCTTTATATACTCAAAGTTTAAATTTCCTATTGTTTTTACGGAAATTCCATCCGCTAAAGACTTAACACCTGGAAGAGTTATAATTTTGCCCTTTTCTAAAGACATTTTACCAGAAGGAATCACTTCAGGTTCTACTCCAATTATCTTTATGTCACTATTTATAGCCTTCACAGCTGCTGCTATTCCGGATATAAGACCACCACCACCTATTGGTATCAATAACACATCAACATCAGGTAAATCTTCTAGTATTTCAAGTCCAATGGTTCCCTGACCTGCAATTACATCTTCATCATCAAATGGATGAACAAAAGTCGCATCCATTTGATTTTTTATTTCCATAGCCTTTTCAAAACACTCATCATAAACTTCTCCGTACCTTATAACATTAGCTCCATAACCACTGGTGGCTTGAACCTTTGCAAGAGGTGCTGTAACAGGCATAACAATAGTAGAATTAATATTAAAACTAGTGGCTGCATACGCTACTCCTTGAGCGTGATTCCCTGCTGAAGATGCAATAACGCCCTTACTTCTTTCCGCATCACTCAAATTATAAATTTTATTATATGCACCTCTTAGTTTAAAAGAACCAGTCTTTTGTTTATTCTCACACTTAAAATACACTTCACTACCTGTAATTTTTGAAAACGTACTAGAGTAAATAAGAGGTGTCTTTCTAGCTATATTCTTTAATACTTCTTTCGCCTTTTGAATTTCTTCTAAGCCTATATTCATTTTCGCACCTCTTTTTTTATATTACTTATTTGTATTATAATTTTTTTGCCCAAATTACAATTTCAAATTGTTATTAGCAAATTCTTCTTTTACTTTACTTAAAACATCTTCAATTCCAATTTCTGTTTTTTCAGCTTCTTTTCTTAATTTAAATTCAACTTTTCCTTCTGTTACACCTCTACCAACAGTAATTCTAATAGGTAATCCAATCAAATCAGCATCTTTGAATTTAACACCTGGTCTCTCTTTTCTATCATCTAGTAAAACTTCTACTCCTGCTTTCTTTAATTCATTATAAATTTTTTCAGCAACTTCCATTTGCTTTTCATCATTTGTTTTAACAGGTATAACTACTGCGTGATATGGAGCAACAGCCAATGGCCATATTATACCATCTTTATCGTTATTTTGTTCAATCACGGTTGCCATAGTTCTATTAACACCTATTCCATAACAGCCCATTACAAATGGTTTTAATTTTCCATCTTCATCTGTAAATAAAGCATTCATTGATTCAGAGTACTTAGTTCCAAGCTTAAATATATGTCCTACTTCTATTCCTCTAGCTATAGTAATGCTACCTCCACATTTTGGACAAGTGTCTTCTTCAGTTACATTTCTATAATCCCCAACTGTTCCATCAAAGTCTTTCTTATAGTTAACATTAATCAAATGATAACCAGTATGATTTGCTCCTACTATAAAATTGTACATCTCAGTAACTTCAATATCAACTAGAATTTCATCTACTTTTAATCCTATTGGACCTGCAAATCCAATTGCAGCATTAGTCGCCTGGAATACTTCTTGCTCATTGGCCATTTCAAAATCAACAACTCCACCTAGAGCATTTTTAACCTTTGTTTCATTAACATCTCTATCTCCTCTTACTAAAACACCAACTATTTTCTCGTCTGCTCTAAATATTAATGTCTTCACAAATTTCTTAGATGTTGTATTAAAGAAATCAACCAAATCATCAATAGTTTTTACTTCTGGTGTTTCTATTTCCTCATAATCTTTATACTCTTCTTTTTCCGCCATTTCAGCTGTAGAAGGTGCTTTCTCCATATTAGCTGCATAACCACATTCGTTACAGAATACTACTTCATCTTCACCAATTTCTGATTTAACCATAAATTCAGCTGATGCGCTTCCACCTATAGCTCCTGAATCAGCTTCAACGGCTGAAGTTTTAAGTCCACATCTTGCAAAAATTTTCACATAAGCTTCATACATTTTGTCGTATGCAACATTCAAGCCTTCATAATCTCTATCAAAAGTATATGCATCTTTCATTACAAATTCTCTTGATCTCATCACTCCAAATCTTGGTCTTCTTTCATCTCTATATTTAGTTTGAATTTGATACAGATTAATTGGCATTTGTTTATAAGATTTTATTTCACTTCTAGCTAATTCAGTAAAAACTTCTTCATGTGTAGGCCCTAAACAAAATTCTCTATTCCCTCTATCATGAAATCTAAACAACTCTGGACCATATGCCTGCCATCTTCCTGATTCTTTCCATAATTCAGCTGGTACCATAGCTGAAGCTATAAATTCTTGAGCTCCAGTAGCATCCATCTCTTCTCTGATTATGTTCTCAATTTTCTTTAAACTTCTTAACCCAAAAGGCAATGTATTATACACTCCTGCTGCAAGTTTTCTAATAATCCCTGCTCTCAACATTAATTGATGACTAGCAATTTCAGCCTCTGCTGGAACTTCTCTCTTTGTTATAACTAACATATTTTTCATTTTCATACCGTTACCTCCTAAATTATTTTATAGATTTTTTTAATATTATTGCTATTATTCTAATATTAAATATTATTAAAGACATTTTTTTATTGTATAGGGAACAAAAATATATTTTCCTATACAATAAAAAAACTCCCCCTATATTAGGGCGAGTTTATCGCGGTACCACCTAAATTGTATCTTAATTTCATAACGGA